>NZ_JAELTK010000016.1:0-84206 GCF_016428765.1 Delftia sp. ASV31 | reverse complement strand
CCCCCCCCCCCCCCCCCCCCCCCCCCCCCCCCCCCCCCCCCCCCCCCCCCCCTTTTAGATGTGTATAAGAGACAGGAGATGGTCAGGACAAAGTTGGCGCAACTCACCGCTGGGTCTTTTTCGATGGGCGATTTGGCCGCGTTTTCCTGGATGGTGATCTGGCTGATCTTGGGAAGTATCAGTGGGCACAGTGGCGGCTCGAACTCTGAGCCTTTTGTGCATTGATTGGCGGCGGAGGCGGTGCTAGCCATAACAACTAGCAGGGGTAAGGTTAATAGTGATCTCACCATTTTGCTGAAATCGCTTCCGTAGGATTTTTTCTAGAGACTTCTGGGTGCCTGAAAACTTCGCTCATAGATATTCTTAGTGTCAGCGCTAATTCCGCGATAAGCCACTGTAGTGCATTATTCTGCTCGCTTGTAACGGCTTGATAAGTTTTCTTTTCGTCTGGTATGTTCCCGCCACGAGGAAGTGCTTCACCTACCAATTCAATGCCAATGCTGTCTTGGTTGGCCGGAAATCGTGCTGGAACCTTTTTCAGCATCTCGCGCTTATTCTCTTGGGTCGGATTGAAACGTTGTAACGATTTTAATTCAACTGGCGTACATCGCTTTTCCATTAAACAACGCGCTTTTATTTTGCCAATGTGCCATGTTTGTTTGTAGAGGGAAGCGGTTTGATATATTGTTCCATCTTTCTCTATCAGGAAATGTGCTCCATTTGCTGATGGGTTTTTGTAACTATCAATTGAAGACTGTGCTGTCGACCCTCCAGTTTGATGAACAATGATGCCATGAATTTCTTTCATTTCACCACGTTCAATGGTGGGTGCGATGGCTGGCTTTATGAGGGAGTGGATTGCTATTCCATTTCTATCGATTATTAGCATTTGAGTACCAAAGATGTGGGCCTTATGATGGCCCATAAGTTGTTAATCAGTGATTTGCGCGATATCGTAATTGCCGCTGATATGTTAGCCATGATGGGTATTGAGTGGTTGGGTTGAATTTGTAAAATTATGCAATCCTGATCTTTTTGTCATATCTCGCAGTTTTTTAGATGTTTGGGCGGCTGTTGTTGTGATCTGATATGCAAATCAGTCTGCCTGGCGGAGTAGCTACTGTCTTGGCTTATGCGGGCGATCAAGAAATTGGTCGACAACTGGACAGGCCCGGCCTCGGAAAAAGCATCACCCGGCAGGGGCAAAAAACACGCGTGCCCATACCCACTGCCCTGTACGCCATACTCCCGCCCGAACGCGCCCGCCGGGCGCTCACCCCCAAGGAGAATGCGTGCAATCAGCAAGTGACCAGTGGTTCGACGAGGCGTACTACCAGCGCTACTACTTCGACAAGAAGACCAGCGTGGTCGATACCGAGCATGTGAACCGGCTGGGCGCTTTCGTCTGTTCCTACCTGAGTTATGTGCGCGTGCCCGTGCGCCGCGTGCTGGATGTAGGCTGCGGCATCGGTCTGTGGCGCGAGGCGGTGCAGCGCCACTTCCCCGGTGCCAGCTACCACGGCGTGGAGCTCAGCGAGTACCTTTGCGGGCGCTTCGGTTGGGAGCGCGGCTCGGTGGTGGACTATGCGGCGCATGATCCTGCAGAGCCCTTCGATCTGGTGATCTGCCAGGGCGTGCTGCCCTATCTGAGCCCGCCGGATCTCAAGCGCGCGCTGGCCAATCTGGGGCGGTTGAGCCGAGGCGGCCTGTATGTGGAGGCGGTGGCGCGTGAGGATTACGAACGCGGCGTGATCGATGAGGATCTGACCGATCCGCGCCTGTTCCGCCACCGGGCCGATCTGTACCGGCGCGGGCTGGCCGAGCATTTCAAGGAACTGGGCGGCGGCGTGTGGCTGAGCCGCCGCGCCGAGCTGCCGCTGTTCGAGCTGGAAAGCGTGGGATGAGCCTGGAAATGTCAGCTGTGCCTGCTTCGGCGCAGGATGCCTGCGTGCCTCTGTCCTATCTGCGCGGCGTGGACTCCGGCGTGGCGCCGCATGCGGTCTCGCGGCTGCGCACGCAGCGGCTGGCGCGCAGCACGCGGCCGTTTCTGTCGCGCGGCGGGCCGCGCGGCGAGCGTTGCGAGGGATGCCGGCTGCGGCCTTCGCACTGCATCTGCGCGCTGCGTCCCATGCTGCCGACGCGGGCGGGCTTTTGCCTGCTGATGCACGATGCCGAGCCGCTCAAGCCCAGCAACACGGGCTGGCTGATCGCCGATGTGGTGGAGCAGACGCACGCCTTCGGCTGGGCGCGCACCGAGGCCGATGCGGGCCTGCTGGCCTTGCTCGATGATCCGCAGTGGCAGCCCTATGTGGTGTTTCCCGGTGAGTTCGTGGAGCCGCCGCAGCGCGTGGTGCATGCGCTGCCGGCGCCCCGGGCCGGAGCCCAGGCCGGGACCGAACCGGACCCGGGCCGGCGCCCGCTGTTCATCCTGCTGGACGCGACCTGGCCCGAGGCGCGCAAGATGTTCCGCAAGAGCCCTTACCTGGACCGCTTTCCGGTGCTGAGCCTGCACCCGGATCAGGTCTCGCAGTACCGCCTGCGCCGCTCCCAGCGCGAAGACCATTTCTGCACCAGCGAGGTGGCGGCCCTGTGCCTGGAGCTGACGGGCGACGGCGGGGACCGGCGCGCGGGCCGTGCGCTGGAGAGCTACCTGGCGCTGTTCACCGAGCACTATCTGCGGGCCAAGAACCAGCAGCCGGTGCAGGCAGACAGTGACGCGCGCCGTGGTCTGCAGGACGCGATCTCTTCCGTTTGTCCGCCTGCTTGTTAAAAACGATAGCGGAAGATGCTGGTGTTCATTGGGATTGGTGGCGTTTTGTTCCAAATTGTTGACGGCGCATCCAACTCCCCTTGCCCTGTGTTCGCCAGTGGCTCAACAGGGCGGCGCAGGGCGGCGTGAGGCCGGGCGCAGCAGCGCCGGCGGCAACTTCCTGTTACGTTCCGGCCGCGGTGCGCTGCCCATACTCGCGGCGTGCGATGAGAGGTGGACAGGCGGCGGGGCGGGGCGACCCAGGACTTCAGGCCGAATGTCCATCGAACCTGGCCCACAGGCGGTGATGGCTAAAATCGGATTTCGCTGAAATTCATCAGCCATTGCCCTGCACTGCAGGGCATGTTCGTGCACGCAGGGCCGCCCGTAGAGGCGGCCCGCATCCTTCAGGTGCGCCGCAGCCGCGGCTCGCGGATTGCTGTTCACAGCATCCGCCGGGAACCTTGGGGCGTGCCGTCTCTCTTATCGCGCTGGACCATGCGTTGCGACCCTCCCGGGGACGGCTGCGCCATGTCCGCGTGCTCCATTTTTCATGGGGTTTGTTCATGGCCCGGGGCGTATGCCCCGGCGTTGGAAAGGTGTCCGGTTTTGGTGGTCAAGGATTTCAAACTGCACTACAACCCCGCCCTTGACGGGCTGCGGGGCGTGGCGATCCTGTTGGTGATCTTGTCGCACTCCCATGCGCCTTTGTTCGATGGCGCATTCTTCGGGGTGGACCTGTTCTTCGTGCTCAGCGGCTATCTGATCACCTCGCTGCTGCTGATGGAGAACGAATCCGAAGGCCGCATCGGCTTCTGGCGCTTTTACCGCCGCCGCTTCTATCGCCTGATGCCGGCGCTGGCCCTGTTCCTGGGCGCGTACTGCATCTTCGCGCCCTTGCTGTGGCCGGACCTGAACGACATCTACACCGATGCGCTGGTCTCCATCCTTTATCTGGCCGACTACGGCATCGCCTTCTTCGACAGCCCGGACACGCTGCTGCACATGTGGTCGCTGTCGGTGGAGGAGCATTTCTACCTGATCTGGCCGCCGCTGCTGGTGCTGCTGCTGCGCTTTTCCAAGCCGGGCCGTCTGTGGCGCCCGATTGCCCTGCTGTGGGCGCTGAGCTGGCTGTGGCGCGTGTACTGGGTGGACCAGGGCCAGCACTTCTATGAGATCTTCTTTCGCTTCGACACCCGTGCCTCGGGCCTGTTCGCCGGTGCGCTGCTGGCGGCGGTGATGATCGAGCGGCCCGACTTCATCGCTGCACTGAAGGCGCGCATGCACCACGCCATGTGGGTGCCGCTGGCCGTGCCGCTGTTGATGGCGCTGCAATGGGACAACCAGGACGCCATGGTCTGGGGCATCACCGTGGTGGAATGCGCCGCCGTGGTGCTGCTGGTGGCGGCAAGCCAGGGCTCGGGCCTGGTCTTCGACATGCTGTCGTCCCCCACGCTGGTGAAGCTGGGCCGCCTGTCCTATGGCGTCTACCTCTGGCACTACCCGGTGGTGCGCTATCTGCGCGCCGACTTCTCGTGGCCCGTGGTGGTGGCGCTGGGCCTGGCGATCTCGGTGACGCTGTCGGCGCTGTCGTTCTACACGATCGAGCGCTGGGCGCTGCGCATGCGCGATGGCGAGCGCAAGGACGGCGAGCGCCAGCCCCAGGCGCAGCCGGCCTGAATGCCGGCAGCGCGCCGAAAGCAAAAAAGGGAACGTTGGCACGTTCCCTTTTTTTGTGGGTGAAGGAGATCTGCTGCGCTCTCAGAACCCTGAGCCGGGCTGGGACAGGTACTGCAGTTCCTCGGGCGTGCTGGTGCGGCCCAGGATGGCATTGCGGTGCGGAAAGCGGCCGTAGCGCACGATGACGTCGCGGTGCCGGTGGGCGTAGTCCAGCGTGCCGGCCAGGAACTCGCGCACGCCCCCGCCGCCAGCGTCACCGGCC
The DNA here is from genome assembly GCF_016428765.1 of Delftia sp. ASV31. NCBI lineage: Bacteria > Pseudomonadati > Pseudomonadota > Betaproteobacteria > Burkholderiales > Comamonadaceae > Delftia > Delftia sp. ASV31. The sequence continues at coordinate 79,515 of NZ_JAELTK010000016.1, read as the reverse complement.
TGGTCGGCCAGGGCCTGGAAGGCGGCCACGCTGCGGTCCTGCAGGGCCAGGTCTTCGGCATGCTCCAGCGGCAGGTAGCAGAAGATGCGCGCCACGGCTGGCAGGTCGGCATGGCGGTCATGGCCCAGGGCGATGCCGTCCAGCGCCAGCTGCAGCGCCTGCGGGTCGCCTGCAAAGCTGCGTGCCGTGCCCCGGAACAGGTTGCGCGTGAACTGGTCCAGCAACACGATCAGCGCCAGCCGCCCCAGCGCCGTGCCGGCCCAGCCGTTCAGTTGGCCGGCCAGCGCATCTTCGACCAGGGCGCCGAAGCGCTCGCGGATCTGGTCGTCAGTGGCATCGGACTTGATGAACCACAGGTTCTTGCAAGCCAGGGCGCCCGCGTTGTCGGGATGCGCGGAGCCCAGCCAGTAGCTGAGCACGTCGGCGATGCGCGGGTCTGCGGCGTGAGAAGGGGCAATGCTTGTCATCGGTGGCCAGGCTCTTGTCGGATGAGGAAGCCTTCGATTGTGCAGGCGGTGGCGTACTGTCCTTGTGGATGGCAGGTTTTGCGCAGACAAAGCACAGCTTGTGCAAATGTTTTTCAAGAGAATGTACACAGGTTTTTCAAGAGAAATTGCCGGTGTTATCCACAGATTGGCATCTGAATTTCATTGCTGTTGCCTGTCAATCAGGCATTCATGCATTCAAGATTTCGCGTGGCAATGTTGCGAAAGTCCCCGGAGATGCGCGCATCCTGCGCCACGGTCTGCCAGAAGCGGCGTGCCAGCGCCTGGGCATGCGGCCATTCGGCCAGCGTGGCGGCCGTGGGTCGCTGGGGCTGGGCGCCGAAGTCGCGCTCCACGATCTCGCCGTTGATGGGCATGTAGAGCATGGGCAGCATGTCGTAGGTGGGCGACAGCGCCCAGTCGCCATGGGGCTGCGGCAGCACGAAGGAGATGTTGCCGTAGTGCCGGTCGGTGTTGGCGATGAGCTGGCCGTAGGCTTCGAGCAGGCGCAGGCTGCGCGCGTCGGCCTCGGTGATGAGGCCGCGTGCGGCCAGGCGGTTGGCAGTGGCTGCCCAGTTGTCCACCTCGCCCACGTACTGGGCATTGAGCACCTGCAGGGACACCATGCCGATACGTCCAGGGTTGCTGCCCGGGTGGGCCTGTGAGACGGGCACATCGCCATCGCCCGGCGCCGGCTGGCTGCGGTCGAACCGCTCCGATTCGAGGAAGGCGCGGCCGCCATCGAGGAACAGCCGCGTGCGCGCTGCGGGCAGGCCGTCTTCGGCCAGGGTCTGCAGTGCCAGGTGCTCGCAGACCAGCAGGTCGCGGATGCGCTGCTCGGCCGGCGCGTTGCCTGCCGGGGAGAACTTGACGATGACGCTGCGCCCGGCCGTGATGCAGCAGAACTTGGGCTGCTCGCCGCCCGCCGACGAGCCCGGATGCGTGCCCTGCATGGCCTGCATGGCCAGGCGCGGATAGTCGGCCGCAGAGGCGGCGCGCAGCGTGCGCGCGGGCAGGGAGTGAAAGCGCTCGAAGGCGGCTTCGCCCACGATGAGGTTGCCCGGCAGGTCTTCGCCAAAGCGGGCCAGGGCGCGCAGCACATCGTCCTCGCCCCACTGGCGCGGGTCCCCGCCCAGCTGCAGTTCGGGGTGGCTGTGCGCAAAGCTGCGGCCGATGAAGCCCTGGGGCCGCATGTCGTCCAGGAACCAGGGCAGGCCGTCGTGCTGCTCGCTGAGGCCGTCGGCCTCATCCACCCAGAAGCCGCCGCCGTGCAGGGCGATCATGCGGCCGAAGGGCGATGCATGGCCTTCGGTGTCCACGCGCATGATGGCCACCTCGGCGCCCACACCCGCCACCTGGCGCGGCAGCACATAGCGCTGCGTGCGCGCTGCCCCCACCTTGCGCACCTGGCCCGACTGGATCAGCGGTGCCAGCGCGCGCGACACCGTGGGCTGGCTCACGCCCAGCATCTGCTGCAACTCGCGTGCCGCCAGCGCACCGCCCTGGCGGCGCAGTGCTGCCAGCACCTGCAGGGAGAGGTCTTCAGTGGCCATGGAGAATCAATTCATGAATGGATAAAGCAAGGGGTTAATTTATTGAAAATCAAGGATTTATGCAAATCCATGAATGGATATATGAATAGATAAAAAAACCGCGCCCAAGGGCGCGGCAAAGCTGGACGGGAAGGGCTTTTCAGAAGGAATGCGTGATACCCAGGCTGATGCCGCTGGCGCGTGTCTTGTTGCCTGCGCCCTGGTAACCGTTCTTCCACTTGGTCGTGTCCAGCTCCAGGAACAGGCTGGTGCGCTTGGACAGCTGGTAGTCCACGAAGCCGATCAGGCGCTGGAAGCCGTCGTCGCCCTGGCCCGTGCGCTCGCGGTCCACCTTGTAGTAGCCGCCGTTCAGACCGATGACGGGCGTGACGGCGTAGCGCGCGCCCAGGGCCAGGATCTTGTTCGTGGTTTTCGCGGTGTCGCTGGTCTCGGCCTTGTTGCGGCCGTAGTTGAGCATCAGGCGCAGGTCGCCACGGCTCCAGGCGCCACCGATGTTGGCGGCGTCCAGCGTGCGTCCGCTGGCGTCGTGGAACTGGGTGTAGGCGCTGGTCAGCACCAGGTCGTCCTGGCGCCAGTCCAGGCCCAGGCCGCGCGTGTCCAGGCGCGAGGCCGACACGCCGGTCTCCCCGAAGCTGTACATGGCGCGCGCCGTGAGGCCTCCAAAGCTGCCCGAGTACTTGATGGAGTTGTTGACGCGGTTGGAGCCCACCTTGGTGTTGGTGGCGCCCCATTCGTTGTTGAGGCCGTGGCCCGTGAGGCTGGTGACCTGGATGTTGGGGTTCAGGCCCGCAAAGCGCAGGGCGATGGGATCGACCAGGCCCACGGAGTCGGAGATCAGCGTGTTCTGCCGGCCAGCCGTGACCGCGCCCCAGTGGCCGGCCAGGCCCACGATGGCCGCCCGGTCGAAGGTGCCGGCCACGCCGCCGATGCCGCCCACGTCGGCGCCCAGCGTGGATTCGAGGTTGAAGATGGCGCGCAGGCCGCCGCCCAGGTCCTCGCTGCCGCGTATGCCCCAGCGGCTGGTGGGACCCACGCCGCTGTTGACCGAGCCCATGCTGCCCGCAGCCGGCGCATTGGCGCCCGACAGGCCGCTTTGCGCGCGCACCGACACGTCGATGATGCCGTACAGGCTCACGCTGCTGGTGGATTGCGCCAGGGCGGGGCCGGCCGCGCAGCCTGTGGCCAGCAGGGCGAGGGCGATGTTCTTCTTCATGGTGTCTCCTTGATTTCTTCTGGAAGGCGGGAACTTTGCGAGCGGCCGAGTTTCCGTATGGGAGCCGGTACTGCCTATGTCCGGCGGGCACTAGCTGCTATGTCGTTTCGTTCTCGAAGTGGCTGCGCGCAGGTGCCGGGCAACACCCACTGCAGGGACAGGGAATAGCCCCTGGCGGGACAATGTCGCTCTCAAAAAACATAGCGCCATGCGTATGGCATGCATGGCGCTTCAGGGTTTCGTGTCGGGCTTTCTGAGGCTTGTGCTGTCGTGATGAATCGCCGCTTTTTGTTGATGGTCGTGGCAGCGGGCTGGAGCCTGGCCGCGACCGGATGTTCGGGAAAGTCCGGACCTGGGAATGTCTCGGTTTCGCGGCAAAGGCTGCAGGAGGTGGTGGCCCAGCGCTTTCCCCGGCAGTTCCCCGTGGCCGGCATGCTGCAGCTCAAGCTGCATTCGCCGGTGCTGGGATTGCTGCCCGAGCGCAACGCGCTCAATGCGGTGCTGCAGGCCGATCTTTCGGGGCCCGTGCTCAAGCAGAGCTATGGCGGCCATCTGAACCTGGACTTCGCGCTGCGCTACGAGCCCACGGACCGCACGCTGCGCGCCCACCAGATCAAGGTCAACAGCCTGGTCATCAACGACCTGGCGCCCGCCATGAGCGACATGCTCACCACCTACGCCAGCGCGCTGGCCGAGCAGGCGCTGGGCCAGCTCGTGCTCTACCAGTTGCAGGACAAGGAAATGGCCCTGATGGACTCGCTGAACATGGAGCCCGGCGCCATCACGGTGACGCCGGACGGCCTGAGCGTGGCCCTGGTCCAGAAGCCCGTCGCGCCGCGCTGAGCGCAGCGGCGCGCCTTTGTCCTTCCCTTCGCCCGCGCCTCAGTCCGCGCGGATATTGGCGGCGCCAATCACCTCGCCCAGCTCGGCGCTCTCGGCCTGAATGAAGGCGCCGAACTCGGCCGGCGTGCCGCCCATGGGCGATGCGCCGATGTCGGCCAGCTTCTGCTGCACGGCGGGCTGGGCCAGGCTCTTGTTCAAAGCCTGGTTCAGCGCCTGCACCACGGCCGGCGGCGTGCCGGCCGGCGCCACCAGGCCCCACCACACGGTGGCCTGCACATTCACGCCCAGCGAACGTGCCGTGGGCACGCCCGGCAGCAGGCGCGAACCATTGTGGTTGAGCACCGCCAGGGCGCGCAGCGCGCCGCTGCCCACATGGCCTGCCACCTCCAGCGGGTTGATGGCCATGAAGTCCAGCCGCCCGCCCAGCAGGTCGGTCACGGCGGCCGAGCCGCCCTTGTAGGGGATGTGCACGGCCTGGAAGCCGCCTGCGCGCTCCAGCAGGGCGCTGGCCATGTGGCCCGAGCTGCCCACGCCAGCCGTGCCATAGGACAGGGCGCCGGCCTTGGCCTTGCCGGCGGCGATCAGTTCGGCCAGGTTCTTGTGGGGCGACTTGGCGTTGACCACCACGACCAGCGGCGCCTCGCCGATGCGGCCCACGGGGATGAGGTCCTTGAGCGGATCGAAATTGAGCTTGGCGTACAGCGCCTTGTTGGTGGTCAGCGTGTTGGATGCCGTCAGCAGCAGGTAGCCGTCGGCCGCGCCGCGTGCCACCGCGCCCATGCCGATGTTGGTGCCACCTCCGGGCTTGTTGTCCACCACCAGGGACTGGCCCAGCAGTTCGGCCATGGGCGGCGTGACCAGGCGCGTGATGATGTCCACGCCGCCGCCGGGCGAGTAGGGCACGACCACGGTCACGGGGCGCTCGGGGTAGCCGGCCGCTGTGGCGACCAGGGGCAGGGCCGCCCAGGCGGCGGCGGTGGTGCCGAGCAGGGCCAGCGCGTGGCGGCGGGTGGAATGTCTTGTCATGCATGTCTCCGTTGATTGTTATGGCCCGGCGGCAGGGCCGGGTCCGCCATTATTTAGCGTGCCAAGCATGGCTGGGCGCCGAACGTTACGATGCAGCGGCCATCGATTTCTTGGCGAACCCGTCCAGCCCTCAAGGTGCCCCATGACTTCACAGAATCCGCTTTCCGCCTTTTCCGTCACGCGCAAGTGGCCGGCCACGCAGCCGGACCGCATCCAGCTGTATTCCCTGCCCACGCCCAACGGCGTCAAGGTGTCGATCGCTCTGGAGGAGATGGGCCTGCCGTATGAGGCGCACCGCGTGGGCTTCGAGAGCAATGACCAGCTCTCGCCCGAGTTCGTGGACACCTTTCCCAACAACAAGATCCCGGCCATCCTGGACCCGCAGGGCCCGGGCGGGAAGCCGCTGGCGCTGTTCGAATCCGGTGCCATCCTGGTCTACCTGGCCGAGAAGTCCGGCAGCCCGCTGCTGCCCGCCGATCCGGCCGCGCGCTATGAAACGCTGCAGTGGCTGATGTTCCAGATGGGGGGCGTCGGCCCCATGTTCGGCCAGCTGGGGTTCTTCCACAAATTCGCGGGCAAGGACTTCGAGGACAAGCGCCCGCGCGACCGCTACGTGAACGAGTCCGTGCGCCTGCTGGGTGTGCTGGAGCGCCGCCTCGCAGGCCGCACCTGGGTGATGGGCGAGCAGTTCACCATTGCCGACATCGCCCTGTGGCCCTGGGTGCGCAACATGGTGGTGGAGCAGGGCTACAACGCGGCCGAACTGCTGGGCTGGGAGCGCTTTCCCGAGCTGCAGCGCGTGCTGGCCGCCTTCGTGGCGCGCCCGGCCGTGCAAAAGGGCCTGGTGACGCCGCCGCGCAACTGACCCGGCGGGCGTTGCATTCCTGGGCCGCACTGTCCCAGCCATGGTGGCTTTCAAAACGGGCGCGGGGGCCGCATCTGTCCGAGAATGCAGCGCCCCCTTTTTTCTTGCGGGCGCAGCCTCACAGGAGCCACGATGACCGCAGCCACCACCCCCGTCCTCCAGAGCCAACCGCTGGGCCCGCTGTGGCCCACCATGGACCCCTTCCTGTTCTGTGCCCACCATGACGATGCCTATCCGCCCAGCGATGGCCGCCTGGGCGTGCAGGCCGTGGACCTGGAGGGCCGCCAGATGGGCAGCGACTTCAGCCGCAAGGACGGCTTTTCCATGTACCACGGCGATGGCGTGCCGGGCTTTCCCGGCCACCCGCACCGCGGCTTCGAGACCGTGACCCTGGTGCGCAAGGGCCTGATCGACCATTCCGATTCGCTGGGCGCGGCCGCGCGCTTTGGCGGCGGCGACGTGCAGTGGCTGACGGCCGGCAAGGGCATACAGCATTCGGAGATGTTCCCGCTGCTCAACAGCGACGCGCCCAATCCGCTGGAGCTGTTCCAGATCTGGCTGAACCTGCCTGCGCGCTCCAAGATGGTGGAGCCGCACTTCACCATGTTCTGGAGCGAACGCATCCCGCGCCTGGAGCATGCGGACGCCGCAGGCCGCAGGACCGTGGTCACCGTGGTGGCAGGCACCCTGCCCGGCACGGCGGCCGCCCTGCCGCCGCCGCCCGAATCCTGGGCCTCGCAACCCGAGGGCGACGTGGCCATCTGGACACTGCGCCTGGAGCCCGGCGCACGCTGGACGCTGCCGCGCGCAGCCGGCGCGGACACGCAGCGCATGCTGTATTTCTTTGCGGGCCAGGCACTGCAGGTCGGGCCCACGGCGCTGGCCCAGCATGCGGCCCTGCATGTGGATGCCACGCAGGACTGGGAACTGCACAACAGCGGCGCCGACGCCGTGGAATGCCTGGTGCTGCAGGGCCGCCCCATCGGCGAGAGCGTGGCGCAGTACGGCCCCTTCGTGATGAACACGCAGCAGGAAATCATGCAGGCCATGCAGGACTACCGGCGCACCCAGTTCGGCGGATGGCCCTGGGCCGAGCAGGACCCGGTGCATGGCGCAGAGAACCGGCGCTTTGCGCGCTACCCGGGCGCTGCGGCCGAGGAGCAGCCGCCGGCCGCCTGAGTCCGGTCAGGCCGCGTCAGGTCGCGTCTGCGGGTGGATGAAAGCTGGCCGGCGCGGGCGTGCGCCCCAGCTCCTTGAGGATCTTCAGCGTGATGGCCATGCCGGTGTTGCCTGCGGGCACGCCGGCATAGACGGCGGTCTGCAGCAGCACTTCGCGGATGGTGTCCAGATCCAGCGGCGCGGCCTCGGCATCGGCCGGGTCGGCCAGCAGCCCCGTGCGGATGTGCAGCTCGAACTCTTCCCAGCGGCCCATGGATGCCGTGATGGCCAGCACCATGATGCGGCGCGTGCGGCGCTCCAGGCCGGGGCGGCTCCAGATGCCGTCCCAGGCATAGGCCGTGATCATGCGCTGGAACTCCACATTCAGTTCGTTGGCGCGCGCCACGGATTGGTCCACCCATTCATCGCCCAGCACGCGGCGGCGGTTGGCAAGGCCGCGCTGCAGGGCGTCGGCGGAAGATTCGGTCATGGCGGGGGTTCCTGTGTCAAGCATGGGAATGGGCATGGGCATTGGCGTGGGTCTGCGGCGCTGCCAGCAGCGCCAGGCATGCATCATGCGATGCCTGCACGGCGCGGGCCGGGTCGCAGGCCCGGGCCAGCGCATCTTGCAGCGCCTGCAGGGCCGCTGCGTCCAGCCGGGGCGCAGCCCATTCGGCCAGCAGCAGGCGCAGCTCGCGCCCCTGCTCCAGCGCCTGCGGGGCCAGCAGCTCCACGGCGGCCAGGGCCTCGGGCTTGCCCGTCCAGGGCGCCATGGCGTGCACGCAGGCCTCTGAAAACACCAGTCCGTGCAGGCCCCGCACATGGCCCAGCATGCGCTGCGGATGCACCTGCAGCGACTGCGCGGCCTGGCGCAATGCGGCGGCGGCGCCATGCACATGGCGCCACAGGTCGGGCCAGTGCGCGACCTCGGCCTGCCACTCGCCCAGCGCGCGCTCATGGGCCTGGGCCATGCAGCCCAGCAGCAGGGCCGCAAGCGGGGGCACGGCCTGGGCCTGTGCCACCGCCTGCATCAGGTGCACGGGATTGCGCTTGTGCGGCATGGCGCTGGAGGTGCTGCCGCGCGGCGCCTCGCTGACCTCGCCCACCTCGTACTGCGACATCAGCGTCCAGTCCTTGGCCAGCTTGGCCAGGCTGCCGCCGCATACGGCGGCCTCCATGGCCAGGCGCATCCAGTCGTCGCGCTGGGTATGCCAGCTGCGGCCGCAGGCCGACAGGCCCAGGCGCCGGGCCAGTGCCTGCTCCACCTCGGCACGGTGGCTTCCCAGCACGGCGCCATTGCCCACGGCGCCGCCCAATTGCACGCACAGCGCAGCGGTGGCAAGTCTTTCAAACTGTTCGATGCTGCGCCCCACGGCGGCAGCCGACTGCGCGCACTTGAAGCCGAAGCTGGTGATCTGCGCGGGCTGCAGCAGGCTGCGCGCCAGCATGGGCGTGGCCGCGTGCGTGCGGGCCAGGGCCTGCAGTGCGGACTGCAGCGCGTCCAGCTCGGCCAGCAGCGCCTGCAGGGCCTGCTGCGTGAGCAGGGCCTGCGCCGTGTCCACGGCGTCCTGCGTGGTCGCGCCCCAGTGCAGCCAGGGCAGGCCTTCCGGGGCGTGGGCCTGCAGCCACTGCTGCAGCGGCCGCACCACGGCCAGGCCCAGCGCGCCGCTGGCGCGCGCCTGCTCCACCACGCCTTCGCACGTGAGCGGCGCCTGCGCGCAGGCGCGCGCAATGGCCTCGGCGGCCGGGCGCGGCACCAGGCCGCAGTCGGCCTGGGCCTGGGCCAGCGCGCTCTCGAAGCGCAGCAGCGCGTCCAGCCAGCGCGCGTCTGCAAACCAGTGGCCGCTGTCGGCCGGGCCCAGATAGTCCTTCACCAATGACATGCTGTCCTTGCCGGTCTCAGGCCGTGGCGCCCGAGGCCTTGATCACGGCGGCCCACTTGGCGCTCTCCACCTGGATGCGGGCCGCGTACTGCGCGCCATCGCCCAGCAGCGGCACGGCGCCCTCGATGCCCAGGCGCGACTGGAAGGACTCGGCAGACGCCACCTTGAGGATGTCGCGCCCCAGCGCGCGCACCGTCTCGGCAGGCGTGCCCTTGGGCGCGAGGATGCCGTAGGTCAGCGAGCTCTCGAAGTCGGCCAGCGCACGCACGCCGGACTCGGCCACCGTGGGCACGTCGGGCAGCTGGGGCTGGCGTTTGGCGCCGGTCACGGCCAGGGCGCGCAGCTTGCCGGCCTTCACCAGGGCCATGGCCGCGGGAATCACGCCAAAGCTGAAATCCACATTGCCGCCCACCAGGTCGGTCAGCGACGGGGCCGTGCCCTTGTATGGCACGTGGATGGCCTTGGCGCCCAGAGCGTGGGCGAACATCTCGCCCGTCAGGTGGCCGCCCGTGCCCGAGCCGCTGGAGGCGTAGTTCATCTCGCCGCTGCGCTTGCGCATCTGCTCGGCCAGGTCGGCCACGCTGCGCACGGGCGAGGAAGCCGGCACCACCAGCAGCAGGGCCGACGAGGCGAACATGGCCACCGGCTGCAGATCGGTGGCCGCATTGAACTTGAGGCCCGGATACAGCGAGGGATTGATGGACACCGTGCCCGTATGGCCCAGCAGCCAGGTGCCGCCGTCGCCGGCCGCACGCACCACGGCTTCCGTGCCCAGGTTGCCGCCCGCGCCGGCCTTGTTCTCCACGATCATCCCGTAGCCGAAGGACTCGTTGAGGCCATGCGCCATCTGCCGCGCGAACACATCGTTGCCGCCGCCCGGCGCAAACGGCACCACCAGTCGGCTGCCGCGCTTTTGGGCCCAGGCCGGCAGCGCACAGGCGGCCAGTGCGGCGGCGGCGGTGGACAGCCACATCCGGCGCGGCAAAGAGGTCTGAGAGGCTTGAGCGGTTTGAGCGGTGGGCCGGGAATCCATGCGTCTGTCTCCTGAAATAGTCGTTGTCACGCAGTGTGGTGCAGCGCAGCCTGGGAAAACAGCAGTTGCATCTGCGTTGTGATTCAAGAAAATGTGTGAAATGGACGTGAGATACATACACAATTTCTTGAGAGTGGTGGACACCGGCTCCATGTCCGAGGCCGCTCGCCAGCTGGATTTGAGCCCCTCGGCCATTGCCCAGCAGATGCGCGTGCTGGAAGGCGAGCTGGGTGCGCCGCTGCTGGTGCGCCATGGCCGCAGCGTGCGCGCCACCGAGGCGGGCGAGCGGCTGTTCGAGCGCGGCCGCCAGTTGCTGCAGGACTTCGAGGGCCTGCGCGAATGGGTGGCCTCGGACGCGGACGGCGGCGAGCTGCGGCTGGGCACCGTGAACACGGCGCTGCACGGCTTTGTGCCCGCCGTGATGCGGGCCTTCGTGGCGCGCCACGCCGAGGTGCGCATCAGCGTGCGCGCCGGCCTCACGCCCGAGCTGTACACGGCCCTGGTCCAGTCCGAGCTGGACGTGCTGATCTGCCTGCAACCCTCGTTCGACCTGCCCAAGACCGTGTGCTGGGCCGAGCTGCGCCAGGAGCCTTTGGTCGTGCTGTGCCGCGCCCGCGATGCGCAGCAGGACCCGCTGGCCCTGCTGCGCACCCGGCCCCTGGTGCGCTATGACCGTTCCCTGGCCGGTGGCCGGCTGGCCGACCGCTACCTGCGCGCCCAGGGCATTGCGCCGCTGGAGCGCATGGAACTGAACTCGGTGCTGGCCGTGGCCATGATGGTGGACCAGGGCCTGGGCGTGGGCCTGGTGCCCGACATCGGCCCCGTGCTCTCCCAGGGACGCGACGTGCGCGTGCTGGCGCTGCCCGAGCAGGGCGCCGCTGCGGACGGCGCCGGCTCCCGCCCCGCCGATGCGCGCAAGGTCGGCCTGCTGTGGCTCAACACCTCGGCCCGCGCGCGCTGGGCGCGCAGCCTGCTCGAATGCGCGCGCGAGTGCCTGGCTTGAGGTCGGGCGGCCGGTGAACCCACGGCCGCGACGCTGGAATGCCCCAGGTCGCCGACAATGGCGGCTTTGCGCGGCGCGCCTTCTGCGCTGCGGTTTTCCAAGGCCTTTGCCATGAACATCACCAAAGACACCGCCGTCACCATCAACTACAAGATCACCGACAAGCTGGGCAAACTGCTCGACAAGGGCGACGTGGCCTATCTGCACGGCGGCTACGACAACATCTTCGCCAAGGTGGAAGCCGCCCTGGACGGCAAGGCCGTGGGCGACACGCTGACCGTGGATCTGGCCGTGGAAGACGCCTTCGGCGCGCGCGACGAGAGCCTGACGCGCACCATTCCCAAGGGCGAGTTCCCGCCCGGCGTGAAGGTCGGCGGCCAGCTGCGCGGCACGGATGACCAGGGCCAGCCCCAGATCTACCACGTGGTCAAGATCAAGGGCCCCGTGGTGCTGCTGGACGGCAACCACCCGCTGGCCGGCATGGCGCTGCACTTTGCCTGCAAGGTCACCGAAGTGCGCGCGGCCAAGCCCGAGGAAATCGAGCACCGCCACGTGCACGGCGGCCACGGCCACCACCATTGAGAGGCAGGGCCGGGATACACCCGGTCCGCACGGCCCCGCAAAGCACAAAGGCCGCCTGGCATGCCCGGCGGCCTTTGTGTTTTCCGACTAGACCGCCTCCAGCGCCAGCAGCGCCGTGGCGGTGTTGGAGATCGGTATGTGGTAGTTGCCGTGCACGCGGCGCACGCCGGGCGCAGCCGCGGACAGGGCGCCGCGCATGGCCAGCCACATCAGCAGTTCCACGCCCTGGGTGCCGGTCTTTTCCACCAGTTCATGCACGCTGAACTGCGTGGCCCATTCGGGGTTGGTGGCCATGCTTTCAAGGAACTGCAGGTCGAAGGCCTTGTTGATGAAGCCCGCGCGCTCGCCATCGAGCTGGTGCGACAGGCCTCCTGAGGCGATGACGGCCACGCGCTGGTCGCTGTTCCAGCGCGCGATGGCCCGGCCCACGGCCTGGCCCAGCGCATGGCAGCGGCGCGCCGAGGGCAGCGGGAACTGCACGGTGTTGATGCACACCGGCACGACGGCCACAGGGCAGTCGCCCTCGGGCCAGAACAGCTTGAGCGGCAGCGTGCAGGCGTGGTCCACCAGCATTTCCTGGCAGCTGACCACGTCGAAATCCTCGCCCACCAGGGACTCGATCAGGTGCCATGACAGCTCCGTGTGGCCGCGCAGCGGTGCCAGCGTGGGAATGCCCCAGCCTTCGTCGGCGTTGCAGTAGCGCTCGGCCGCGCCCACGGCGAAGGTGGGCATCTTGTCGAGGAAGAAGTTCAGGCCGTGGTCGTTGTAGAACATCACCACCACGTCGGGGCGCTGGGCGGCCAGCCATTCGCGGATGGGCGGGAAGCCGTCGAAGAAGGGCTTCCAGTAGGGCTCGTTCTGCAGGCCCTTGTGGATGGCGTTGCCGATGGCGGGAATGTGCGAGGTGCCGAGGCCGCCGATGAGATGTGCCATGGGGGGTGTCTCCTGTGCTGTGTCTTGCGTGTGGTCTGCGGCGGGGCTCAGGCGTGCGAGCGCAGCAGGGCCTGGAACTCGGCCTTGGTCATGCCGGTCTGCTGGGCGCCTATGTCCTGCATGTCCAGGTGAAAGATGCCGGCCAGCTTGGCCAGGTAGTAGGCGTTGCCGCCGGCCGCGATCATCTGCAGCACGTTGCGGGCGCGCACGGCATCGGCCTGCTCCTGGTTCAGGCCGTAGCTGCGCATATAGGCCTCCTCGTCGGCCAGGAAGGCCTGGCGGTTGGCCAGCTCGTTGAAGGAAAAGCACATGCTGTTGAGCGCATAGCCCTTGCGGGCCTGCCTGCCGTCGAACAGGGTGGTGCCGGGAATCTGCGGCTGATCGGCCATGTTTTGTCTCCGGTATTTGCGTTGGATCAGCGGCAGTGTCCGGTCCGCGTTGCCAAAGATAAAGCGGCGGCCAATCATGGAATGCATGAGACAAATCGATGGATCGCAGCTCGATGGCCGGCTGCTGCAACTGCTGCTGGCCGTGCTGGAGACCGGCAGCGTCACGGCGGCGGCGCAGCGCCTGGGCGTGACGCAGTCGGCCGTCAGCCATCTGCTGGACAAGCTGCGCGCCATCACGGGCGACCGATTGTTCGTGCGGCAGGGGCGGGGCATTGCGCCCACGGCCCATGCGCTGGCGCTGCAGGACCCGGCGCGCGAGCTGCTGCGGCAGATGCAGCAGTTCGGCCAGGGGCCCAGCTTTGACCCCGCGCACTGGCGTGCCGAGATCACCATCGCCGCCAACGACCTGCAGCGCGAGTTGCTGCTGCCGGCGCTGGCCCGGCGCCTGCGCACGCAAGCGCCCGCAGCCATGCTGCGCGTGATCGACAGCGGCGCGCCGGATGCCGAACTGCTGCGCTCGGACGCCTGCCTGCTGGCCATCAGCCCGCGCCCGCCCGATGCCACGGACATCGTGCAAAAGCGCCTGTTCAGCGATGAGTACGCAGTCTTCTATGACAGCGCCGTGCGACAGCCGCCGGCCAGCCTGGCCGACTATCTGCAGGCCGAGCACGCCACCGTGGCCTATGCCGACCGCCAGGCGCTGGACCTGGACTTGCAACTGCAGGCGCGCGGGCTGGAGCGCCGCTTTGCCGTGCGCGTGCCGGGCTTTGCGGCGCTGGCCGCCTTCGTGCGCGGCACGCCACTGCTGGCGACGGCGCCGTCCCTGCTGGGCCGCACGGCCCTGTCATCGCTGGCCAGCTTTGCCGTGCCCGTGGACTGCCCGCCGCTGCCCATGTTCATGATCTGGCACACGCGCCACCAGGCCGATCCCGCCCATGCGTGGCTGCGCGGGCAGTTGCAGCAGGTGGTGGCGCAGGCGCTTGGCGGCGCCGGGCCGTCAATGCCTGCGAAGCAAGGCGCGCCGCAGCAGGCGCGCGGCGCGGTTGCGGATCTGGAAGGGGCTGTGGCTCACGGCCGGGCTCACGCGGGCGCGTGAGCAGGCGGCCAGGAAGTCGCGCAGCAGCACGCTGTCATCCAGCGTGCTGGTGTCCGGGTTGCGGAACTGGAATTCGGGGTGCCACTGCGTGGCCGCGATATAGCTCTTGAGCGTGCCGGGCTTGCGGAAGATGGCCTCGGGAATGCGGTCGGGCAGGCTCCAGGCCTCCACATCGAACTCGGGCGCCACGTCCTTGATGCCCTGGTGGTGGATGCTGTTCACGCGTGCGCGGTCCAGCGTGGGGTACAGCGCCTCCAGCCGGCTGCCGGGCACGATGGCGATGTCGTGGTAGTGGCGGTCGTACTCGGTGGGATTGCGGTGCAGCTGCGAGCCGGGCACCTGGGTCTCGATGTCCTGGTAGAGCGTTCCGCCGAAGGCCACGTTGATCAGCTGCAGACCGCGGCAGACGCCGAAGATGGGCTTGCCGGCCTGGGAAAAGGCCTCGACCACGGCCAGGTCGTAGAGGTCGCGCACGCGGTCGCCCAGCCATTCGGGGCGCATGGGTTCCTCGCCATAGCTGCCGGGCCAGACATCGGCGCCGCCGTGCATGACCACGCCGTCCAGCCACTCGGCATAGTGCTCCAGCGTCACGTCGCCGCGCGCGGTCTCGCCTGTGGGGCAAGGCACCATCACCACCATGGCGCCGGCCGACATGATCCAGTGCGCTATCGATTGCTCCACGTACTGCAGCGTCTTGCCCGTGAAAAGCGGACGCTGCGGGTCCGCATGGGAGAAACAGGCCGAAAGGCCGATCTTGAGGCGGCGTGAGGCAAGTGGGCTCATGGGGTGGTGGGCAAGGGGAAAGTCCTGATGGTCACGTTGTAAGCCCAATCGTGCCTGCGACCTGTAGGAAGGGGTTGAACGCCCGCGACCGGCGCAGGGCCATCACTGCAAATAGGTGTAGGTGAATGCAAGAGTTGTCTTGAGGCATCTCAAGCTTTTTCGGTCCATTCGTGCAGGCGCCCCGCCTGCGGGTGTAGCCTGTAGGCAGGGGTTGGGGCTGCGGATGCTGCAGCGCGAAAAACCTGACGACGCAGGGTGCGACTTGCTGTGCAGGCAGCCCGCATGGCGTTACGATGGATTCGCCAGTTCATCAATGGCCCCGACAACCCCGCCGCGCCGGTGGTGCGGCTTTTGGCGACTAGGAGGATATGCATGCAAGTTCAGGTTCATGCCGACGATTCGATCCAGGGTGGCGAGTCCTTGGCGCAATGGGCGCAGGAAGAGATCAACGCCAAGCTGGCGAGATTCAAGGAATACGTGGTACGCGTGGAGGTTTTCCTCACCGGCGTCGATGCGCTCAAGACCTCCGGCGCTCCCGGCAAGCGCTGCGTTCTGGAGACCCGGGCCAATGGCCGCCCGCCGATCGCCGTGAACGCCGAGGCTGAAAAGGTGAAGGATGCCTTCAACGCGGCCATTGAAAAGCTGAAGCGGGCCGTGGAGACCGACCTGGGCAAGCTCAAGGACAAGAACGGCCGCGAGAGCGTTCGCGGCGTGGAAGACGGCACCGAGGTGGATGCGGCCAGCCCGGCCTGACCATCGAAATCCCCGCAACACAAACGGCAAGGCGCCCCATTGGGGGCGCCTTTTTGTTGGGCAGGGCCATGGCTGCAGGTCGATCGCCGCAGCAAGCGCGTTCAGCGCGAGGCGCGCAGCACCACGCCGTCCAGCGAAGGCGCATGCAGCGGCTTCAGGGGCGATGCCAGCGGCGGCCCGAAGCGGCGTGCCGCACCTGCGGGCAGGGCCTGCGCATCCTGACCGGCCTCCGCTTCCCATTGCGCGCGGGCCTCGGCGATTTCTTCGCTGGTGCGGGCCACGAAGTTCCACCACAGCAAGATGGCTTCATCCATGGGCTCGCCGCCAATGACCAGCAGGCGGCTGCCGGGCGTGGTCTCGATGGCGACCGAGTCCGTGCCCAGGGGCAGGTAGAGCAGTTCCTCCACCGGCAGGGGCTGGCCGTTCACGCTCACGCTGCCTTCCAGGCTGAGCACGGCATGCTCGAAATCGGCACGCAGCGGCAGCGTGGCGACGGCATTGCCATTGCCCGCGCTGTCCGCATGCAGGTCCACGCTCATCAGGGGCGTGTGCACCTCGGCCGGCGACGTCAGGCCCAGCGCTTCGCCGGCCAGCACCGTGGCCGTGAAGTCGCCCACCGTGGTCCTGGGCAGCTCGGGGTAGTGCTGGAAGCGCGGCGGACCGTTGCGGTGCGACTCGGGCAGCGCAATCCACAGCTGCGCGGCGTGGATGTGCGAGGGCGTCTGGCTTTCCTCGGAGTGGGCGATGCCGTGGCCGGCCGTCATCAGGTTGACCTGGCCGGGGCGGATGATCTGGGTGTGGCCCAGGCTGTCGCGGTGCAGCACTTCGCCGCGGATCATCCAGGTGAAGGTCTGCAGGCCGATGTGCGGATGCGGGCCGACCTGCATGCCCGGTGGCGCGGGGTCGGCGGGACCGGCGTGATCGAGAAAGCACCAGGCGCCGACCTTGCGCAAGGCGCGCTGGGGAATGGCGCGCTGGATGGGAATGCCGCCCACATCGGCGGTGCGGGTGGGCAGGTGCTGGGGTTGGAGTTGGGACTGGGGCTGGGACGTGTCGGACATGGTCGGATCGGCCTGTTTCGTGGGGGAAGCCACCAGTGTCGTGCAGTGCGGCGAAGCAGGCAAACGCGGCTCGCATCGATTGGGCCTGTTCGCTGACAGCGCGTTCTCAGGAACATTGTTTACATTCGAAGAACGGACCGGCGCCCGCCATTTTGGCGGGCGCCGGCCTCACTCTTACAGGAGAAACCGCCATGAATACATCCGTACAGACGCAAGCCGAAGCCGCTGAAGAGGCGGTCCAGAGCGCCGTGGAAGTCCAGCGATTCCCCGAGAAGTTCGAAGCCACGGTCACCGGCAATGTGCAGCACCGGGTAGGCGACGGCCCCCTGGAAGACATTCCGCGCGGCACCCGTGTGCAGGTGGCCACGGCCATCGGAAGCTATGTGCTGTCCTGGACCCAGGACGAGCAGCCGATCACCGTGTCGCTGGCCAAGCGCGAGTTCGAGCTCTATGTCGATACCGGGGAGATCGAGGTCAGCCAAGCCTGACGCCGGCCATGTCCCCACCCACTCCCAAAAGCCCTGCGGCCTGACAGCTGCAGGGCTTTTTGCATGATGGCCTGGCGCACGCTCAGGCCGGCAGCTGCAGCGCGGTCTGGATGTGCACCTCGCCGGCCAGCAGCTTGTGCACGGGGCAGGCCTCGGCCACCTGCAGCAGGCGCTGGCGCTGCTCGTCGTCCAGCGCGCCTTGCAGCGTGATCTGGCGCTCGATCAGGTTGCCGCTGGCCGGCGTGCCTTCGGGGTTCAGGCGCAGTTGCACGTCCACCTGCTCCAGCTTCCACTGCTTGCGCGCCGCGTACATCTGAAGCGTGACCGTGGTGCAGGCGCCCAGGGCCGACAGCAGCAGCTGCAGCGGGTTGGGCGCCGTGTCGCCGCCGCCCTTGTCCGCAGGCTCGTCCACATGCCAGCTGTGGCCTTGGGGGTCGCCGAGCGTGACGCGATAGGGGGTGTCCGTGCTGGTGGCGTGGGCGCTGTGGATCATGGAAGGTCCTTTGTCCTGGGGTGTCGCAAGAGGGGTGGGAGAGGCAACGGACGACTCTACGCCTGCTTTGCGTCCGCTGCCTGGGGCCGATGCTTCATGCGCAGCGGGATTTTGAGGTAGTGCACGCCATTGGCCTCGGCCGCAGGCCAATGGCCTGCGTGCATGTTGACCTGGATGGCGGGCAGCAGCAGGGCGGGCGCGGACAGCGTGGCGTCTCGCTGGTTGCGCATGGCCACGAAGCTGGCTTCGTCCACGCCCGTGTGCACATGCACATTGCCGGCGCGTTGCGCGTCCACCGTGGTTTCCCAGGCATGGCGGTCGCGGCCCGGCGCCTTGTAGTCATGGCACATGAACAATCGCGTTGCGGGCGGCAGGGCCAGCAGGCGCTGGATGGAGCGGAACAGCGTGCCCGCGTCGCCGCCGGGGAAGTCGGCGCGCGCCGTGCCGTAGTCGGGCATGAACAGCGTATCGCCCACGAAGACCGCGTCCGCGATGCGGTAGGACACGCAGGCCGGCGTATGGCCGGGCGTGTGCATCACCTCGATGCGCAGCCCGCCCAGCGGCAGGCTGTCGCCGTCGGCCAGCAGCCGGTCGAAGGGCTGGTCGCTGCCGGACGCGGGCAGGTTGAAGACGGGGCGGAAGATGCGCTGCACCTCGCGGATGTGCTCGCCCACGGCAATCGGGGCGCCCGTGCGCTCGCGCAGGTACGGGGCTGCGCTGAGGTGATCGGCATGGGCATGGGTTTCCAGAATCCAGCGCACTCGCAGGCCCTGGGCCTGCGCGGCGTCCAGCACGGCATCGGCCGAGCCGGTGTGGGCCTGGCCGCTGGCGTGGTCGTAGTCGAGCACGGGGTCGATGACGGCGGCCTCGGCCGTGTCCGCGTCCCAGGCCAGGTAGGTCACGGTGTGGGTGTTGGCGTCGAAGAACGGTGCAATGCGCAGCGGTGATGTCATGAAGGCACTCCTGGTTCGATGGCTCGTGTGCAGCCTGTCGGCAATTATATTAGAATTTGCTAAATTAGATTGTTCTTGATCAACCATGACCGAACCGACGCTCTCTCCCGAACAGGCCTTTTTGCAGCAGGGCGCTGCACGTGCCGCCGCGCTGCTGCGCGCCGTGGGCAACGAGAGGCGCCTGCTGGTGCTGTGCCTGCTGATCGAGCATGGCGAGCTGTCCGTGGGCGAATTGCTGCAGCAGATCCCGCTGAGCCAGTCGGCCCTGTCCCAGCATCTGGCCCGCATGCGCGAAGAGGGTCTGGTCGCCTACCGCCGCGAGTCGCAGACGCTGTACTACCGCATCGCCAATCCCGATGTGCAAAAGCTGGTGGCCACGCTCAAGAGCATCTTCTGCGCCTGAAATCCTCTGTTCCCAAGGAGCTGATCCATGTCTCTTTCCTCCGTCTCCTCCCAAGCCGCCCGCCAGATGCAGGAGCAGGGCGCCTGGCTCATCGACATCCGCGCGCCGGACGAACATGCGCGCGAACGCATAGGCGGCGCCCGCAGCTTGCCCATGGATCGCCTGGCGGCAGGAGCCCTGGCCGGCGCGCCCGCCGCCGTGGTCTTTCACTGCCGCTCCGGCCACCGCACGCGTCTCAATGCCCAGGCCCTGGCGGCAGCCTTGCCGCCCGGCTGTGCCGGCCATGTGCTCGACGGCGGCCTGGACGCCTGGAAGGCACAAGGCCTGCCCGTGCTGCGCGACAGCCGCCAGCCGATGGAGCTGCAGCGCCAGGTGCAACTGGGCGCGGGCGGACTGGCGCTGCTGGGCGCCGTGCTCGGCGCCACGGTGTCCCCGTGGTGGCACCTGCTGTCGGCCTTCGTGGGCTGCGGCCTGATCGTGGCCGGTGCCACGGGCTTTTGCGGATTGGCGCGCGTTCTGATGAAGGCGCCCTGGAACCGGCGCGCCCTGGGGCAGTGACGGTGCCTGCACTGAATCCAGCCTGACGCCTGCTGTCCGACCCCAAGTTCCCCTGTTCAGGGGACTGTGGAGAACCCCGGACGGCAGTACGATAGCTGTATGACATCTGTTTACGCTCAACGCCGCGCACGCTTGGCCGCCCAGTTGGGCGCTGGCGGCATCGCCATCATTCCCACCGCTCCCGAGCGCCAGCGCAACCGGGACACCGGCTACCTGTACCGCCACGACAGCTACTTCTACTACCTGACCGGCTTTGCCGAGCCCAATGCCTGCCTGGTGCTGGCCGCCGACGGCACCAGCGTGCTGTTCTGCCAGCCCAAGGACCTGGAGCGCGAAATCTGGGACGGCATCCGCCTGGGTCCCGAGGCCGCCGTGGCCACGCTGGGCGTGAGCCAGGCGTTTTCCAGCGCCGAGATCGATACGCGCCTGCCCCGCCTGCTGGAGAACCGGGGCCGCCTCTGGTATCCGTTCGCCACGCATGAAGGCCTGGCCGTGCGCGTGGAAGGCTGGCTGGGCCAGGTGCGCGCGCGCGTGCGCTTCGGCGCGCTGTGCCCGGCCGAGCAGGGCGACCTGTGCACGCTGCTGGACGAGATGCGCCTGGTCAAGGACGCGCATGAGCAGGACATCATGCGCCGCGCCGCCGCCATCAGCGCCCAGGCCCATATCCGCGCCATGCAGCGCTCGGCACGCATGCTGCGCGCAGGCCAGGAGGTGCGCGAATACCACCTCGACGCCGAACTGCTGCATGAATTCCGCCAGCAGGGCTCGCAGTACGTGGCCTACGGCTCCATCGTGGCGGCCGGCGCCAACGCCTGCGTGCTGCACTACCAGGCCGACAAGGCGCCCGTGCACGCGGGCGAGCTGGTGCTGATCGACGCGGGCTGCGAGCTCGACGGCTACGCCAGCGACATCACGCGCACTTTCCCCGCCGATGGCCGCTTCACCGGCCCGCAGCGCGCGCTCTACGAGCTGGTGCTGGACAGCCAGAAGGCCGCCGTGGCGGCCACGCGCGCCGGTGCGCGTTTCAACGATCCGCACGACGCCACCGTGGCCGTGCTGGCGCAGGGCATGCTGGACCTGGGCCTGCTGGACAGAAAGGTCTATGGCAACGCCCAGGACGTGATCGAGCAGCGCGCCTTCTTCCAGTTCTACATGCACCGCACGGGCCACTGGCTGGGCATGGACGTGCACGACTGCGGCAGCTATGTGGAGCCCTCGGAGCTGGGCCAGTCGCACGAGCGCAAGGACCCGCTGTCGGGCGAGACCATCACCAACCGCCCCAGCCGCATCCTGCGCCCGGGAATGTGCACCACCATCGAGCCGGGCATCTACGTGCGCCCTGCGGCCGGCGTGCCCGAGCAGTTCCACAACATCGGCATCCGCATCGAGGACGATGCCATCGTCACCGAGACGGGCTGCGAGCTGATCACGCGCGGTGTGCCCGTTGAGCCCGACGAGATAGAAGCCTTGATGCGTGACTGACAACGCCAGCCTGCCCACCACCGGCCCCGTGTCCACCCTCATGCCCGCCCCATCGGCCTATGTCCCACCCGCGCTGCCACGGCTGAGCTGGCGCATCTTCACGGTGCTCTGGCTGCTGGGCCTGCCCGGCGTGGCGGCCATGGCCTGGTTCGTGCTGCCCGACTGGATGCGCCTGCTGGGCCTGCCCGTGGAGCCGCTGGCCACGCCGCTCGCCGGCATTGGCGTGATGGCCGCGCTGCTGGCTCTGCCCGTGGGCGTCGGGGTGTGGCTGGGGCCAAGGCTGGGCCTGTCCGCACCGCTGTTGACCACCTGGGTGGCCGGGCGTTCGCCCCAGCGCGCCGTGCGCTACCTCACGCTGCCGGGGCTGGCCGGCGGCGTGGTCGGCGCGGCCTGGCTGGTGACCCTGGCCCTGGCCTGGCCCGACGACCTGACCCTGATCGACCCCGTCTACGCCATGCCGCTGGGCGCCAAGATCCTGTACGCGGGCATCACGGCCGAGCTGGTGATGCGCCTGGGCGGCATGACGCTGGTGATGTGGCTGCTGTGGCGGCTGAGCGGGCGCACCGATCGCCGCCCGGGCTGGATGCTGGGCTGGTGGTCGGTGATGCTGTCGGCCCTGCTCTGGGGCTTGCTGCAGCTGGCGCTGGCCTGGGGTACCTGGGGCGGCCTGTCGGACGCGCTGGTGCTGCAGCTGCTGCTGTTCGAAATCGTCCACGGCGCCGTGGGCGGCTTCCTGTTCTGGCGCTATGGCCTGGAGGCGGCCATGGTGGCCCATGCGATCACCTATCTGCTCTCGCACGGGCTGGTGTGACTCTAGCCAAACCTCAGCGAGCCGAACAAGCCTTCGGTCTCATCCTTGGGGCCGGCCGCGAAGTACAGGGCGTTGCTGTCGCCCAGGGCCACGCCGTTGCCGAACTGCAGCGCCCACAGGCCCGGTATGGCGACCGGGCGATCCTGGCCATCGCGCAGCTCGTCCACGTAGCTGCCGCTGTCCAGGTCGAAGGCGCAGATGCGGCCCGCGCCGCCGAAGTTGCCCACCAGCAACCGGCCCGATAGCGGCCCGAAGTCGGGCGGTGCGATGGCCACGCCCCAGGGGGCGTTGAGCCTGCCATCGTCTGAATAGATCCGCTGCAGGCGGCCGTCCAGATCGAACTCGGCCAGCTTGCCGCGCGCGGGGCGGTTGCCGGTTGCGGCCTCGCGCTCTGCATCCATGGCATCTTCCTCACCCGCGAAGAAGGCGCTGGCGTCCTCGGGGTCGGGCTGGCTCATGGCGTAGAGCACGAAGACGCGGTCTCTTGAGCCGTCGTTGACAACCTGGATGTTGAACGGCACGGGATCGCCAGGTCTGGCAACGCCGGCAGGGCCGCTGGCGAAGGGGTTGACGAAGCCCTGGGTGGGGGTGAGCTGCCACTGCGCGTCCAGTGTGCGGATCTGAGGCTGGTCGCCGAAATCGGCCAGCCACAGACGGTCCCAGCGGCCCGTATGCAGGGCCGCGCCGAAGAAGGCCATGCCCCGGCCCGTGCCATCGAAGACCTCGACGGCTGGGCCGTCCACGCGCACGATGGCGCCCGTCTCGGCGTCGCGCTCGGTCCAGGCACTGACGCTGCCGCTGTCGGTCACGAAGACGAAGCGCGCCGCGCCGTCGAGCAGTCGCCCGCCTGCGGGCTGGCTGCGCACGCGGAACAGGTGGGATTCCAGGGGCGCGCCGTGGTAGACCACGCCAGTGACCTTGCCCGCGCTGCCGTCGTCGATCCGGGAGTCCGACTGGGGCACGGCCACCTTGCGAAGGCCGTCCTGGCGCAGTGTGCGCAGGCTTGGCTCGGACGAGCGCGAGACGTCACCCAGGAATTGCCAGGAAGTGCCACCGCCGCCAATCCAGAAGTGGCCGCCTGCGCCGGCCGGGCGGATGGCAATGCCCCAGCCGTTGACGAAGTCGGGTTCCGTGAAGCGCGCGCCGTAGCCAGCATGGCTGGCGAGCAGGGGTGTCTGGAAGTAGCGGTTGGCGGGTGCGCCGCCGCCGCAGGCGGTCAGGGCCGAGGAGGCGAGGGCGCTCAGAACAAAATGTCGCCGGTCGAGCATGTTGGATTTTCTGGTGGCATGGCAAAGCGGTGGACGGGTTGGCTGAGCATGCGAAACCAAGGGGCACCGGATGTTCTGGCTGCTGTCTGCGAACCCGGGGGGGGGGCGCAGATATGAACAGGCGATGCTAGAGAGGGGCCGCCTGCCGGGTCAATGCGGCCCCGTCTGATTCTGCAGAGCGATGCAGGAGGCCTCAGCGCAGCTGCCTGCGCAGAATCTTTCCGGTCACGGTCTTGGGCAGTTCCTCGCGCAGCTCGACGATGCGCGGCACCTTGTAGGCGGCCATGTGCGCCTTGCAATGGGCGATGAGTTCCTCGGGCGCGGCCTGCCGGCCCGCTTTCAGCGAGACCACGGCCTTGACGGTCTCGCCCCGGTAGTCGTCTGGCACGCCGATGACGGCGGCCTCGCGCACGGCGGGATGGGTGTAGAGCACGTCCTCGACCTCGCGCGGCCAGACCTTGTAGCCGGCGGCGTTGATCATGTCCTTCTTGCGGTCCACCAGGTAGAACCAGCCGCGCTCGTCCATGAAGCCCACGTCGCCCGTGCGCAGCCCGCCCTCGAACATGGCGTCGGCCGTGGCTTCGGGCAGGTTCCAGTAGCCGGACATGATCTGCGGGCCGGCCGAGACGATCTCGCCGATCTCGCCCGGCGCGGCCTCGCGGTGCTGGTCGTCGATGATGCGCACCACCGTGCCATAGACCGGCACGCCGATGGACAGCGCACCCGATGCCGGGTCCACCGGCGCCCGCGCGCCCAGCGGCACGAAGTGCGTGGGCGAGCAGGTCTCGGTCATGCCGAAGGCGTTGTGGATGACCAGGCCCGACAGCTGCTCGAAGGCCTGGATCACGGCCGGGGCAATGGGCGCGCCGCCGGAGTACAAGGCCTTGAAGCTGCGGAAATCCTCGCGCGAGACGCCCGGGTGGTTCATCAGCGCCACGAAGGCGGTGATGGCGCCGATGGTGAAGCTGGGCCGGTGCTCGCGCATGGATTCGAGCATGGTCTCGGGATGGAAGCGGTGGCTGAGCACCAGCGGGCAGGGCACCAGCAGGGCCAGGGCCACATGGCCGACCAGGCCGGTGATGTGGAACAGCGGCGCCAGACCCAGCACGCTGTCGTCCGCCGTGATGCCTATCCAGTCGCGGTAGGTCTGGGCGTTGAAGGCCAGGTTGCCATGCGTGTTCATGGCGCCCTTGGGCTGGCCCGTGGTGCCCGATGTGTAGGTGATCACGGCCGTATCGCCCGCCGCGGGCCGGCGCGCCAGCGGCGCGGGCTGGCCGCCGGCCTGCACCAGCGCAAGCAGGTCCAGCGTGCCATCGGCCACCGGCAGGCGCGGACCGTCGCCGAGCACGCGCGCATCGCCGCGCGTCTGCCAGTCCAGCGCCGATGTGGTGACCACGGTGGCCAGCGGCAGGCCGCCGGCCGCATGCACTTCGCGGGCCACGTCCAGGAACAACTGGTCCAGGCACAGCAGGGCCTGGGCGCCCGCGTTGTGCAGGATGTAGTGCAGCTCGCGCTGCCGGTTCATGGGATTGACCGGCACGGCGATACCGCCCAGCTTCCAGGCCGCCACCAGGCCGATGACGAAGGCCGGATTGTTCTGCGTATAGAGGGCCAGCCGGTCGCCGGCCGCAAAGCCCCGCGCCTGCAGCGCATGGGCCAGCGCGCTGGCGGCCTGGTCGAGTTCGCGCAGGTTCAGCCCGCCGTCGAAGTAGCGCACGATGGCGCAGCCGGGTGCCGCAGCCAGCGAGGCTTCGAACAGGTCGAGCATGCTGCCGAACTGCGGCCGCATCTCGGCCGGCTGGCCCGGCGCGTAAAGGCCCAGCCAGGGCCTGTCGTGCGATGGGGCTGCGCTCATTTGATCACCACGGGATTGACGGGCGAGCCCGTGGCGCGGTGGATCTTCAGCGGCGCGGCCACGTACAGAAAGGTGTAGCGGCCGTCGCGCGCGCAGCTGTCGGCCAGGGCCTCCAGGTCGCAGATCTCGGTCAGCGTCACGCCCAGGTTGCGCATCAGCGCGCAGTGAAGCGGCAGGGCCACGCCGTGCACGGGGTCCATGGTGACTTCGTTGGCGATGGTGTCGGTGACCAGGTTGGGGATCTCCATCGCATGGAACCAGTCCACGAGTTCGGGCGAGTAGGTCAGGCCGGGCTCGCAGAAGTCGTTGTAGAAGCTCGCCTGGTCTTCGTAGAAGCCCGACAGGAAATTGGTGCGCACGATCAGGATGTCGTGCTTTTCTATGGTGTGTCCCTGGGCCTTGGCGCAGGCCATCAGGTCTTCGTGCGTGAAGGTCTCGGCACGCTCCAGCGCTGCCTTGCCGCGGTGGCGCGCCATGTCCAGCAGCACGCCGCGCCCCACGATGCCGCGCGCGCCCAGCGCCTCCACGCTGGCCTTGTCCAGCCCGCCGACGGTGGTGCGTGCGTCATAGCCATTCCAGATGCGCCCGCCGTACCAGACATGGCCCAGCGCGTCGTACTGGGTCGATCCCTGCAGGAAGGCGTCCAGCTTGTCATCGGCATAGTGCAGGCCGCCGGGGAACCGGGGTGCATCGGGGCCGTCCCAGCTGGACTCGTCAAACACCATGGTGCGCTCGGCCGGTGTGCGGCCCGGCCAGACCGGATCGCCGCGCGGGTCGCCGATCAGCCGCTGCAGCGTGAAGGTCTCGCCCGAGCGGATGTGGGACACGCCGCGCAGCACCTCGGCGGGCGTGAGGAAGTTCAGCGCCCCGACCTCGTCGTCGGGTCCCCAGCGGCCCCAGTTGCTGGGGGCGTTCCTGAGCAGATCCTCCATCAGCGGGGCGTCGTCGTGCGTGTGTCCATGGTCGTGGGCATGTCCCATGTCTGTCTCCTGTCGTTGGTTTGTCGAACAAGGCGCGCAGGGCATTCAAACGCCAGGAGGGGCGCGAGGCTGTCGCGGGTTCGACACGCGGGCGGCAGGCATTGCGAACGTCCCGGGCAAAACTGCTTTCACAGGCGGCAGGCATGGCGGCGTGCCTGCGCCGGCGATGCTGCGTTGCAGCATCAAAACCCATAGCGGCAAAGGCCAGGCGCCACAGTGCTTTGCGATGCGCTGCGTGCCGCGCCTGCACGATCTGCGGTGTGCCTGGGGCCTGGCTTTCGGCCCCTGGCCGCATGCCGGAATGTTGCCTTCATGTAACCGCATTCGTGTGAGAATTGAAACCCGATTACAAACCCTGAGCGAGAGACATTCCATGCAAGTCCGCCGTGCCACCAAGATCGTCGCCACCCTGGGCCCCGCTTCCAGCGACCCGCAACTGCTGGAACAGATGGTGCGTGAAGGCGTCAACGTGGTGCGCCTGAATTTCAGCCACGGCAAGGCGCAGGACCACATCGACCGTGCCACCATGGTGCGCGAGGCGGCCCAGCGCGCAGGCCGCGAGGTGGCCATCATGGCCGACCTGCAAGGCCCCAAGATCCGCGTCGGCAAGTTCGCCGAAGGCAAGGTCATGCTGGAGCCCGGCGCGCGCTTCGTGCTCGACGCATCGCGCACCGCGCCCGGCGACCTGGGCGGCGTGGGCCTTGACTACAAGGAGCTGCCGCGCGACGTGAAGCCCGGCGATGTGCTGCTGCTCAACGACGGCCTGATCGTGCTCACCGTGGACCATGTGCGCGGCGACGAGGTGCACACCACCGTCAAGCTGGGCGGCGAGCTGTCCAACAACAAGGGCATCAACAAGCAGGGCGGCGGCCTGACGGCCCCGGCGCTGACGGCCAAGGACATGGAGGACATCAAGACCGCCATGAGCTTTCAGGCCGACTACGTGGCCGTGAGCTTTCCCAAGAACGCCACCGATATGGAGATGGCGCGCCAGCTGTGCAACGTGGCTGCTGCCCAGTACGGCCACAAGCCCGGCCTGATCGCCAAGATCGAGCGCGCCGAGGCCATTCCGCGCCTGGAAGAGATCCTGCATGTCTCCGACGGCATCATGGTCGCCCGTGGCGATCTGGCCGTGGAAGTGGGCAACGCGGCCGTGCCCGCGCTGCAAAAGAAGATGATCCGCATGGCGCGCGACATGGACAAGTTCGTGATCACCGCCACGCAGATGATGGAGAGCATGATCACCAACCCCGTGCCCACGCGCGCCGAGGTCAGCGACGTGGCCAACGCCGTGCTGGACGGCACGGACGCCGTCATGCTCAGCGCCGAGACCGCCGCCGGCAAGTACCCGCTGGAGACCGTGCAGGAAATGGCCAAGATCTGCGCCGCCGCAGAAGCCGCCGAAGACCCGGACAGCGATGCCGAGTTCACCGGCCGCCAGTTCTCGCGCATCGACCAGTCGATCGCCATCGGCGCGCTGTTCACGGCCCACCACCTGGGTGCCAAGGCCATCGTCGCCATGACGGACAGCGGCTCCACCGCGCTGTGGATGAGCCGCCACCGCATCCACATCCCCATCTACGCGCTCACGCCCAAGATCTCCACGCAGCGCAAGATGGCCATGTACCGCAATGTGCGCCCCCTGCTCATGGACACCAGCGCCGACCGCGACACCGCGCTGGACCAGGCCGAAGGCCATCTGCGCGCGCGCAACATCGTGCAAAGCGGCGATGTCTATGCCATCACCTGCGGCGAGCCCATGGGCCAGCCCGGTGGCACCAACATGCTGAAGATATGTCGTGTGAACTGATGCGCACGCATCCGCTGCGCGTCAGTGATTGAACCGACCCGGGACAGGCCCACAGGCCTTCCCGGGTTCTTTGTTTCAGAGCGTGCCTGAGCCCAGGCGTGCCAGCAGCGGCCCGCCTGCACGGCGGCGCCACAGCGCGGCATGCCAGACCAGGGTGGCGCTGCAGATGCCCACGATGGCGCCGCCGACCACATCGGACGGGAAGTGCACGCCCAGGTGCACGCGGCTCCAGGCCATGCCCAGGGCCAGCGACCAGGCTGACACCATGACCCAGCGGCGGTGACGCGTGCAGCCCAGGGTCAGCGCCTGGGCCAGGGCAAAGGCGCCCGTGGCGTGCATGCTCGGAAAGCTGGACCGCAGCGCGTGTTCCACCCATTGCACGCCCATGCCCAGCTGGGCAGGACGCGGCGCCGGGAAGCCCCAGCGGATCAGCCGCGCCACGGCCCAGGCGGCCAGCATGGACAGCAGGGCCAGCACCAGGGTGCGGCGCAGGGCGGGCGAGCCGCGCAGCAGCCCGGCCATCACGGGAAGGGCGCACAGCGAGGGAAGCCAGGACGAGATGGCGCGCGCCGCCTCGATCGAGATGGCGGGCGTTTGCGCGTTGGCGTTCAGCAGCGTGAACAGGGCGGGGTCCAGGGGCAGCATGGCAATGCTCGATCAGGGTGCGGAAGGCGGAAGGCTGGCGGCGGGCCACAGGGAGTCGGGCGCGCTGTCCCGGGTGCGCAGCGCACGCGTGACCGCCAGGTCGAAGAGCCAGCCCGCCGTCCAGCACAGCCAGCCGGTCCACAGCGTGTGGCTCATGAAATGGGCACCGCGCATCTGCTGGGCCAGGCCCATCAGCAGGCCTGCGGCCAGCGAGACGGCCAGCCAGATCCAGGCTGCGCGCGGTGCATGGCGGCGCAGCGCGAAATAGCCGGCCAGAAAGGCAAAGCCCGCCGAGGCATGGCCTGCGGGAAAGCAGCGGCCCGGGCCGCCATCGGCCAGGCCCAGCGACCAGTGCGAGACATGGCGCGCCACGCCGCCGAACTCGGCCAGGTCCCAGGGGCAGCTGGTCGCGCTGGTGTACTTGAGCAGCGAGATCAGGGCCAGCGACAGCAAGATGCCCGCCACCAGCTGCACGCGCCGCCCATGGGGCAGCAGGCGCAGCGGGCCCACGGGCCGCCAGACGCACAGCGTCAGGCCCAGCACCACCAGCCAGGCCAGGCGGCGTGCGCTTTCGTGGGCGATGTTCACGAAGAACCAGTCCGAACGCAGCGCAAAGCCATCGGCGTCGCCAAACCAGCGGGCCATGGCCAGGTCCAGGGCGCTGGCATCCCAGGCCAGGACCACGGCCAGGGCCGCCAGGGTCCACAGCAGGGTGCTTTTGAAGGAGGGGCCCTGCGCGGGGGCGGCGGAGAAATCTCGGGGTTCAGGTGTCGGCATGGCCGGCAGCATGAGAAGCGCGGCTTAAACCCGTCTTAACGCATGCGCCGGCGTGCGGCCATCGTCTGGCGCCGCAGCCGGCAGCGGTCATTGCACAATGCGCGCATGCGAATACTGGTCGTCGAAGACAACGCGGGCATTGCCGCAGGCCTGCAGGCCAATCTGGAACAGCGCCGCTACGCGGTCGATGTGTGCACCACCGTGGCCGAGGCCTGGCATGCGCTGGAGATGGAGCGCTTCGATGCCGTGCTGCTGGACCTGGGCCTGCCCGATGGCGACGGCAGCGAAATCCTGCGCCGCCTGCGGGGCCCGCGCCGCCCGGGTGGCGACAGCCAGGCCCTGCCGGACCCCAACACGCCCGTGCTCATCCTGACCGCGCGCGACCAGGTGCGCGAGCGCATCGCCGGGCTGGACCTGGGTGCCGACGATTACCTGGTCAAGCCCTTCGACATCGACGAGCTGGAGGCGCGGCTGCGCGCCATGCTGCGCCGCGCAGGAGGCCAGGCGGCACCCGTGATCCGCCATGGCGAGCTGGAGGTCGACCCGGCCGCGCGCACCGTGCGCCGCGACGGGAAGCTGGTGGAGATGTCGCCGCGCGAGTTCTCCGTGCTCTGGGTGCTGCTGCAGGCGCGCGGGCGCGTGCTCTCGCGCCAGCAGATCGAAGAGCACCTCTACAGCTGGGGCACGGCCGTGGAAAGCAATGCCGTCGAAGTCCACATCCACCACCTGCGCAAGAAGCTGGGCAATGCCAGCATCGTCACCATGCGTGGCGTGGGCTACTTCCTGCCCGTGGAGAACACATGAGCACTGCGCCGGACCGCCGCCCCTCGCTGATCTGGCATCTGATGGCCTGGATGCTGGGCGCGCTGGTCGTGGTCTGGGCCAGCTTCGTGGCGTTGGGCTACCAGACCGGCGTGCACGAGGCCGACGAGCTCACCGACGGCCACCTGGCCGGTGTGGCCGCACTGGTGCTCAACCTCCACGTGGATGGCGCGGTGGACCACGGTGAGGCTACGCCCGTGCACGAGCCGCCGGGCCTCATGGCCCACGACTACCAGCAGTCGCTGAGCGTGGCCCTGTGGGATGGCTCGGGCCGGCTCATCTCGCGCACGGGCGATGCGCCTGAGCCCTCCTTCGACACCGAGCAGGGCTTTGCCACGCTGCGCCTGGGCCCGGAGCGCCGCGCCTGGCGCAGCTTCACCCAGTGGAGCCGCGACCATGCGCGCAAGGTCAGCGTGATGATCGAGCTGCAGGAGCGCGACGAACTGGCCGACGACATTGCCGGCCAGATGGTCGAGCCCGGCCTGTGGCTGCTGCCCGTGGTGGCGCTGGCGCTGGGGCTGGCCATTCGCCGGGGCATGCGGCCGCTCAACGAACTCTCGCGCGAGGTGGAGCGCCTGGATCTGGCCCAGGCCGAGCGCGTCTCGCACCGCCACGCGCTGCGGGAATTCATGCCCGTGGTGAACTCCATCAATACCTTGCTGGACCGCCAGCAGGAGGCGCTGGAGCGAGAGCGCAGCCTGGCCAACGAAGTGGCCCATGAACTGCGCACGCCGCTGGCCTCCATCGCCTTGCAGGCGCGGGCCCTGGGCGATGCGCCGGCCGGCGCCATGGACGCCCCGGCCCAGCGCCAGGCGCTGGCGCAGATAGGCCGGGACGCGCTGCACGCCGGCCATGTGCTCAACCAGCTGCTGGCACTGGCGCGCGCCGGCCGCGCCATGCTGGCCGAGCCGCCCGTGCCCGTGGACCTGGCAGCGCTGGCCCGGCAGGTGGTGGCCGCCCATGCGCAGGCGGCCTGGCAGCGCGACTGCAGCCTGTCCGTGCAGGCGCCTGAGGCACTGGGCGTGATGGGCAATGCCGTGCTGCTGGAGCTGGCGCTGCGCAATCTGGTGGAAAACGCCCTTAAGCACACGCCGCACGGCACGCAGATCGAAGTGCAGGCCGGGCAGGGGCCGGATGGCGAGGTCTGGCTGCAGGTCTGCGACGACGGCCGCCGTGACGGCGCAGAGCGCGCGGCAGCGCCCGTGGACAGCCTGCACCTGGGCCACGAGATCGTGGCGCGCGTGCTGCGCGCCCACCAGGGAAGCTTTGGCGAGGCCGCGCCGCCCGAAGGCTTCACGACCTGCTACCGCATGGGAATGCCCGGGACAGGGTTGGCGGCAGCTGGTTAAAATCGCCAGTTACCAAGCGGTTACTGCCGCGATCCCCCGGCCGTGGCCCCGCAGCGCACCCATGACGCAGCGGCGGCTGCCATGCGGCAGGGGCATCCCCCTCTCAACAACTTGATACGGACCCTACACATGCCTCTCGTTTCGATGCGCGAACTGCTGGACCACGCTGCCGAAAACGGCTACGGTCTTCCCGCCTTCAACGTCAACAACCTGGAGCAGGTGCAAGCCGTGATGTCGGCCGCAGACGAAGTGGGCGCGCCCGTCATCCTGCAGGCCAGCGCAGGCGCCCGCAAGTACGCCGGCGAGCCCTTCATCAAGCACCTCATCCAGGCCGCCGCCGAGCAGTATCCCCACATCCCTCTGGTCATGCACCAGGACCACGGCACCTCGCCCGCCATCTGCCAGGGCGCGCTGAACCTGGGCTTCGGCTCGGTGATGATGGACGGCTCGCTGATGGAAGACGGCAAGACGCCTTCCTCCTTCGAATACAACGTGGACGTGACCCGCAAGGTCGTGGAAATGGCCCACAAGCTGGGCGCCACTGTCGAAGGTGAACTCGGCTGCCTGGGCTCGCTGGAAACCGGCATGGCCGGCGAGGAAGACGGCGTGGGCGCCGAAGGCGTGCTCGACCACTCGGCCCTGCTGACCGATCCCGAGGAAGCGGCCCAGTTCGTCAAGGCCACGCAGCTGGACGCGCTGGCCATTGCCATCGGCACCAGCCACGGCGCCTACAAGTTCACGCGCAAGCCCACGGGCGACATCCTGTCCATCCAGCGCGTCAAGGAAATCCACGCGCGCCTGCCCAACACCCACCTGGTCATGCACGGCTCATCCTCCGTGCCCCAGGAACTGCTGGAAATCATCCGCCAGTACGGCGGCGCCATGAAGGAAACCTACGGCGTGCCCGTCGAGGAAATCCAGGAAGCCATCAAGCACGGCGTGCGCAAGATCAACATCGACACCGACATCCGCCTGGCGATGACCGGCGCCGTGCGCAAGTTCCTGGCCGAGAACCCCGAGAAGTTCGATGCCCGCGAATGGCTCAAGCCTGCCCGCGAAGCCGCCAAGCAGATCTGCAAGGCTCGCTACATCGAGTTCGGCTGCGAAGGCCAGGGCGCCAAGATCAAGGGCTACACGCTGGAGCAGATGGCTGCCAAGTACGCTGCCGGTTCGCTGCAGCAGGTCGTGAACTGATCGGTTCCTTCCCCTTCAAAAAAGCCCGCCGGTCCGCCCGGCGGGCTTTTTTGCTTTCAGCGCGGCGCGGGGGCCGCAGCCGGTGACCGCTGGGGTACGGCCATGGCCATCTCGTCATCGGGCACCACGGGCTGGGGGTGGCTGGCGTTCCAGCCCGACACCAGCAGGCTGGTGCCCGACAGCACCAGCAGCAGGCAGACCATCCATTCGACCAGCCGCTTGGGCAGGGCGGGCGGATGGCGCATGTGCAGCCAGGTCACCACCGTCACCACGGGAAAGGCCAGGGCCGCCGCCAGCAGCACGCTGGCGGTGATCTCGCCCTCCCAGGCCACCATCGCCAGGCGCAGCAGCGCGCAGGTGAGGAACATGGCAAACAGGCACTGGCGCACCACCAGGCGGTCCAGCGGCTGGCGGTACAGGTGGTAGACCATGGGCGGGCCCGGCGTGGCAAACAGCCCGCCCAGCACCCCCGATGCCACACCGGCCACCCACAGCGACACCGGCCCCGACACCTGCGCGTTGACCTGCTTTTGCAGCAACAGCAACAGCGCGCATGCCACGATGGCCAGGCCCAGCAGCATGCGCAGCCCGCTCAGCGCATTGCCGCTGAGCCACTGCAGCAGCAGCACGCCGCCGATCACGCCGATGACGCTGCTGATCAGCATGGGCTTGAGCAGCGTCCACTGCGGCACCTGGCGGTGGGCGCGCAGGTAGGCCACGCCGTTGACCACGGACAGCAGGCAGGCCACGTTGGCCGCATCGCCAATGCCCATCAGGTGCGTGGCACCGGCCACGCCCACGAAGATCAGCCCGAAGGCAAAGCCCGTCAGGTTCTGGCAAAACGTCGCCAGGCCCACCAGGGCCAGGAACATCACATACTGGATCACGCTCATCGAAAGGCTTTCTGGCGCGCCGCTGCGCCGAACCGGCGACGCTATCACGAAGCGCGCGCCGCTGCCTGCAGGCGCAGCGGGCAGGGCGCCAAGCCGCCGATCGCCAGGCCGCACTCACCGACGCGCGGTGTATCAGCCCGGCGCGTTGAGGCGTTCCAGCCGCTCGGGCGTGCCCACGTCGGTCCAGCGGCCGGTATACGGGCTGGCCCCCACCTGGCCGGCCGCCATGGCGCGGCGCAGCAGCAATACCAGCGGCACGCGCCATCCCTCGGGGTTGCCGGGCGGGATGTCGCACCAGGGCGCGGCAAACAGCTCGGCGCGCAGCAGCGCAATGGTGCCGTAGGTCTGGCGCGGGCGGGCGTCGCCCTCGGGCCAGTCGCAGGCCAGGCCCAGTTCGTCCACGCCGAAGTCGCCACGCCGATGGTGCTCGGGGTTGGGCACCAGCCACAGATGGGCCAGGCGGCCGCTGGCCGCGAATTCCCGGGCGGCCTCGAACGGGAAATCGAAGTCCGGCGCGTAGACGTCGCCGGCCGCCAGCCAGAACACATCGCCCAGCAGCGGCAGCGCGCGCGCAATGCCGCCGGCGGTCTCCAGCGCCTGCTCGGGCTCGGGGGAATAGGCCAGTTGCAGCGGCTCGCCCCCGTTGTCAGGCACGAATTGGGGGCCGAATCGCGCCGGAATCTGCGCGCCCAGCCAGCCCGTGTTGACCACCGCGCGGCGCACGCCGGCCTGCGCAAGGGCCTGCAGGTGGTGCTGCAGCAGCGGCCGGCCCTGCACCTGCAGCAGGGGCTTGGGTGTGGTGTCGGTCAGCGGCCGCATGCGCTCGCCACGGCCTGCGGCCAGCAGCATGGCAGGCGGCTGTTCGGTGAGGGAAATCGCCTTGGCGGCGGGGAACGGCGGGATGGGCTGGGCGGTCATGGAGGGCAACTGTAGACCATTGCCAGCGGCCATTGCCCCGCGCGCGGGAGCCGAAAACCCCAGTCCTTTAAAATGGCCGGCTTATTTTGATTACCCCCTCCTTCACGGAGCGCCCTGATGGCCAACACTCAACAAATGGCGAATGCGATCCGCGCACTCGCAATGGATGCCGTTCAACAAGCCAACTCCGGCCACCCCGGCGCCCCCATGGGCATGGCCGACATGGCCGTGGCACTGTGGAGCCGTCACCTCAAGCACAACCCCGTCAACCCGCAATGGGCTGACCGTGACCGCTTCATCCTGTCCAACGGCCACGGCTCCATGCTGATCTACGCGCTGCTGCACCTCACGGGCTACGCGCTGCCGATCGACGAGCTCAAGAACTTCCGCCAACTGCACAGCAAGACGGCCGGCCACCCCGAAGTGGGCATCACCCCAGGCGTGGAAACCACCACCGGCCCGCTGGGCCAGGGCATCACCAATGCCGTGGGCTTCGCACTGGCCGAAAAGCTGCTGGCTGCCGAATTCAACCGTCCCGGCCACGCCATCGTCGACCACCACACCTACGTGTTCCTGGGTGACGGCTGCCTGATGGAGGGCATCAGCCACGAGGCCGCGGCCCTGGCCGGCGCCTGGAAGCTGGGCAAGCTGGTGGCGCTGTACGACGACAATGGCATTTCCATCGACGGCAAGGTCGCCCCCTGGTTCATCGACAACACGCCCGCCCGCTTCGAAGCCTATGGCTGGAACGTGATCCGCGACGTGGACGGCCACAACGTCCAGGCCCTCGATGCCGCCATCGCCGCTGCCAAGAAGAACAGCTCCAAGCCCACGCTGATCTGCTGCAAGACCAGCATCGGCAAGGGCTCGCCCAACCGCCAGGACACGGCCAAGGCCCACGGCGAGCCCCTGGGCGCCGAGGAAATCGCGCTGACCCGCGCGGCCCTGGGCTGGGAGCACGGCCCCTTCGACATCCCCGCCAGCGTCTACGGCGACTGGGATGCCAAGGCCGCCGGCGCCAAGGCCGAAGCGGCCTGGAACAGGAAGTTCGCCGCCTACGCCAAGGCCTTCCCCGAACTGGCTGCCGACTTCACGCGCCGCATGGCCGGCGACCTGCCTGCCAACTTCGGCGAGATCGCCGCGCAGATCGCCTCCGACGCGCATGACGCAGGCGCCACCGTGGCCAGCCGCAAGGCCAGCCAGCTGGCCCTGGAAGGCCTGACCGCAGCCCTGCCCGAACTGCTGGGCGGCTCGGCCGACCTGACCGGCTCCAACCTGACCAACACCAAGAGCACGCCTTCGCTGCGCGTGGACGACAAGGGTGCCGTGGTCCTGACCGAAGACGGCAAGATCGGCCGCCACATCAACTACGGTGTGCGCGAGTTCGGCATGGCCGCCATCATGAACGGCATCGCCCTGCATGGCGGCTACATCCCCTACGCAGGCACCTTCCTGACCTTCAGCGACTACAGCCGCAACGCCATCCGCATGGCCGCGCTGATGAAGCAGCGCGTGGTCCACGTCTTCACGCACGACTCCATCGGCCTGGGCGAAGACGGCCCCACCCACCAGTCCATCGAGCACGCCGCCTCGCTGCGCCTGATCCCGGGCCTGGATGTCTGGCGCCCTGCAGACACCACGGAAACCGCCGTCGCCTGGACCGTGGCCCTGAGTCAGAAGAACAAGCCCACGGCCCTGCTGCTGTCGCGCCAGAACCTGGCCTACGCAGCCAAGACCGAAGACGCGCTGGACGACATCGCCTGCGGCGCCTACGTGCTGTCCGAGCCCAAGGCCGTCGGCCTGAACAAGAAGGCCCAGGCCGTCATCATCGCCACCGGCTCCGAAGTGCAGCTGGCCCTGGCAGCCCAGAAGCTGCTGGCCGAGCGCAAGGTCGCCGTGCGCGTGGTCTCCATGCCCAGCACCACCACCTTCGACAAGCAGGACGCCAAGTACAAGAGCCAGGTGCTGCCGGCCAACCTGCCGCGCATCGCCGTGGAAATGGGCGTGACCGACTTCTGGTGGAAGTACGGCTGCGCCGCCGTCGTCGGCATCGACACCTACGGCGAATCGGCTCCAGCGCCCGTGCTGTTCAAGCACTTCGGCTTCACGGCCGAGAACGTGGCCGACACCGTGCAGGCTGCGCTGCAGCGCGCCGGCAAGTAAAGCTGCGAGAAGGGGCCTGTGGCCCCTTTTTGCCGCCCGCCAGGCCCGGCCTGGCCCTCACCGTTTCAGTTTTTCCGTTTTTCGCAATCCGTCAATCCAAGAGGCAAATATGACGATCAAGATCGGTATCAACGGCTTCGGCCGCATCGGCCGCATGGTGTTCCGCGCTGCCGTGCAGAACTTCAGCGACATCGAAGTCGTGGGCATCAACGACCTGCTCGAGCCCGACTACCTGGCCTACATGCTCAAGTACGACAGCGTGCACGGCCGTTTCAAGGGCGAGGTCTCGGTGGAGGGCTCCAACCTGATCGTCAACGGCAAGACCATCCGCCTGACGCAGGAGCGCGACCCCGCCAACCTGAAGTGGAGCGAAGTCGGCGCCGACATCGTGATCGAGGCCACCGGCCTGTTCCTGACCGACGAGACCGCACGCAAGCACCTGGCTGCCGGCGCCAAGAAGGTCATCATGTCCGCGCCTTCCAAGGACAGCACCCCGATGTTCGTCTTCGGCGTGAACTGCAAGACCTACGCCGGCCAGGACGTGATCTCCAACGCCTCCTGCACCACCAACTGCCTGGCTCCCGTGGCCAAGGTGCTCAACGACAAGTGGGGCATCAAGCGCGGCCTGATGACCACCGTGCACGCTGCCACCGCCACGCAAAAGACTGTGGACGGCCCCAGCAACAAGGACTGGCGCGGCGGCCGCGGCATCCTGGAAAACATCATTCCCTCCAGCACGGGCGCAGCCAAGGCCGTGGGCGTGGTGATTCCCGAGCTCAACAAGAAGCTGACCGGCATGTCCTTCCGCGTGCCCACCTCCGACGTGTCGGTGGTGGACCTGACGGTGGAGCTGAACAGCGAAGCCAGCTACGAAGAGATCTGCGCCGAAATGAAGGCCCAGTCGCAAGGCGCGCTCAAGGGCGTGCTGGGCTACACCGAAGACAAGGTCGTGGCCACGGACTTCCGCGGCGAGTCCTGCACCTCGGTGTTCGATGCCGAAGCCGGCATCGCCCTGGACAAGACCTTCGTGAAGGTCGTGTCCTGGTACGACAACGAGTGGGGCTACTCGAACAAGTGCCTGGAAATGGTGCGCGTGGTCGCCGCCAAGTAATCCTGGCGCGAACCGCTGCGGGGCCTGTCGAAGGGCCCTGCACCAGGCCGGCATCGGACGCGATGCCGGCCTTTTTCATGGAAGCTGCGACACTGGCGGCTTGTGCGCCACACCGGAGGTTCCCATGGCTGTCCACGCGAGTTCCACCACGCTGATCGTGCTGCTGCCACTGCTGGTCTGGCGCCTGCACGCGCGTTACCGGCGGCTCGTGGGGCGCCAGCGCACGAACAAGTACCGGCCCTGGATCACGCTGGGCATCTACACCGTGCTGCTGGGCCTGGTGGGCTGGGTCGCCTGGGGCCACTGGCCTGCGCTGGCGGCGCTGGGCGGCGGGCTGGTCTGCGGCGGGCTGCTGTCGCGCTGGGCCTGGTCGCGCACGCAGCTCGAACCGACTCCACAGGGCCTGTACTACACGCCGCATACCCATCTGGGCATTGCCCTGTCCCTGCTGTTCCTGGCGCGCATCGCCTGGCGCGTGGTGCAACTGGCCTGGCTGTCGCCGGGCGCCGATACCGGCCTGCATGGGTTCATTGCCAGTCCGCTCACACTGTCGGTGTTCGGGCTCATGGCGGGGCACAGCACGGGCTATGCGATTGCGCTGTATCGCTGGCGCCAGCGCGTGCTGGCCGCCAAGCGGGCGCGCGAGGCGGCCCAGGTCTAGCACTGCAAGCGTTGCTCGACAAAGCCGGCACCGGCGGCGCGGCATCATGGCCGCATGACTACTTCATCCGCATTGCACGAGACCATTGGCTTTGACGACTTCCTCAAGGTGGAGCTGCGCGTGGGCCGCATCGTGGACGCCCAGGTGTTCAAGGAGGCGCGCCGACCCGCCTATGTGCTGCAGGTCGACTTCGGCCCGGCGCTGGGCCTGCGCAAGTCCAGCGCCCAGATCACGGCGCTGTACCGGCCCGAGGAACTGATAGGCCGCCAGGTGGTGGCTGTGCTGAACTTTCCCAGCAAGCAGATCGGGCCCATGCGCTCGGAATGCCTGGTCACGGGATTCCACAACGAGAACGGCGAGGTGGCGCTGTGCGTGCCCGACCGCGAGGTGCCGCTGGGTACCAAGCTGCTGTGACGGCCTGGGTGACTGTTGGCCTGGGTGACTATTCGATGCGCACGTCGGCCGCCTTGACGATGCGCCCGGACGCTTCCCAGTCGTCCTTGAGCAGGCGCTGGAATTCGGCGGCCGGCAGGGTGGCGGCTTCCACGCCCACGCGGGCCAGGCGCTCCTGCACCACGGGCTCGGCCAGCACCTTGCGCACGGCGGTGTTGATGCGCTCCACTTCGGCGGGCGGCGTGCCGGCCGGTGCCAGCAGGCCCAGCCAGGAGTCGAAGGCATAGCCGGGCACGCCGGACTCGGCCACCGTGGGCAAATCGGGCAGGAAGCGCGACCGTTGCTGGCCCGAGTAGGCCAGCAGCTTCACGCGTGGATCCTTCTGGAAGGCCAGCATGCCGATGGTGGCGCCCGTGACCAGCTGCACGCGGCCGGCCAGCAGTTCGGTCGTGGCGTCGCCCGTGGATTTCATGGGGATGTGCTGCAGCTTGATGCCCGCCTGCGCGGCCAGCGAGGCCGAGGCCAGGTGCGAGGCGCTGCCATTGCCGGCCGACGCATAGTTGAGCTGGCCCGGCTGGGCCCTGGCGCGCTGCAGCAGCTCGCCCAGGGTCTGCACGCCCGAGGCGGCCGGCACGCCCACCACATAGCCCGTGCGGCCCAGGAAGGACACGCCCACGAAGTCCTTGAGCGGGTCATAGGGCAGCTTCGCGTACAGATGGCCGGCCAGGTTGTGGCTGGCCGCAGCCAGCACCAGGGTGTTGCCGTCCGGCGCGGACTTGGCCACCTGGGCCGTGCCCACGCTGCCACCCGCGCCCGCCCGGTTTTCCACCACCACGGTGGCGCCCAGGGCCTGGCCCAGTTCATTGCTGAAGGTGCGTGCCACCGTGTCTTGCGTGGCGCCTGCGCCGAAGGGCACGACGATGCGGATCACGCGTTCGGCATGCACGGCCGGTGCCAGTCCCAGGGCCAGGACTGCTGCCAGCAGAACGCGGCGGGTGACGGGAGAAGGGTGAGAGGTTTTCATGGGGAAGTTTCCTGGGGGACGGCAAGCCACCGCTCCACCAGCCGCACGAAGTAGCTGGCGCCGATGGCAAGGATGTCGTCGTTGAAGTCGTAGGAGCGGTTGTGGATCAGGCAGGGGCCGTCGCCATGGCCGGGCAGTCGGTGATCGCCCTGGCCGTTGCCGATGAAGGCGTAGCAGCCGGGCCGCGCCTGCAGCATGTGGGCGAAGTCCTCGGCCGCCAGCACGCCGGGGAACTGCGTGTCCACGGCGTCGTCGCCCGCGATCTCGCGCATCACGGCGGCGGCGAAGGCGGCCTCGGCCGCGTGGTTGACCAGCGGCGGCGAGGCGCGCCGGAAATGGATCTCGGCCCTGCAGCCATGGGCCAGGGCCGTGTGCTCGGCCTGGCGGCGCAGGGCGGCTTCGAGGATGTCCAGCGCCGCCACGGAGAAGGTGCGCACCGTGCCGCCCACCCAGGCGCTGTCGGGAATCACGTTGGGCGCGTCCGAGCCCTGGATCTGCGTCACCGCCAGCAGCGCGCGTTCGCGCGAATCCACATGGCGCGCGACCAGGGTCTGCAGCTGCTGGGCCAGGTCAATGGTGGCGGCCACCGGGTCGATTCCCGTGTGCGGCAGCGAGGCATGCGTGCCCTGCCCGTGCAGCACGATGCGGAAGGTGTTGCTGGAGGCCATGAGCGCGCCCGGGTTGAGCGCGAAGCTGCCCACGCGGTCCAGCGCGAAGTTGTGCAGGGCGAAGACCGCATCGCAGGGAAAGCGCTCGAACAGGCCTTCGTCGATCATCCTGCGTGCCCCGGCCTTGCCCATCTCTTCGGCCGGCTGAAAGATCAGGTGCACCGTGCCCGCGAAGTCGCGCGTGCGCGCCAGATGCCAGGCCGCGGCCAGCAGCATGGTGGTGTGGCCGTCATGGCCGCAGGCATGCATGCGGCCTGCGTGCTGCGAGCGGTGGGCGAACCGGTTTTCTTCCTGCAGCGGCAGCGCATCCAGGTCGGCGCGCAGGCCGATGGTGCGCGTGCCGTGGCGTGCGTCCGTATGCCTGCCGCGCACCACGCCCACCACGCCCGTGCCGGCCAGGCCGGTGTGCACCTCCACGCCCCAGGCGGCCAGGCGTTCGGCCACGATGGCCGAGGTGCGGTGTTCCTCGAAGCCCAGCTCGGGGTGGGCATGCAGGTCGCGCCGCAGGGCCACGAAGGGCGCCATGTCGGCAAAGCTTTCGATCAGGTGGGGCAAGACGGTCTCCGGCCGCAGCCGGCCCATGCCTGCTGCGGCTAATCCCGGATTCTGTAAAGCCGCCGGCCCTGCGGCAACGAAGCAAAACGCATATGCATGCGCCCTGCATGCACAAGCCGAACGGGCCGACCAAGCCGTTCAGGCCGTTCAGGCGGACGTCACAGGGCCCTCAGGACTGCGCCATGCGCTGCGCGAGAAAGTCCAGGAAGGCCGTGATGCGCGCGGCCAGGGCCGTGTTGCGGTAGTAGACGGCGTGGATGGGCTGGCGCTGCTGCACGGTCTCGCGCGCCAGCACCTGCACCAGTTCGCCCTGGGCGCGATCGCGCACGGTCATGAAGTCGGCCAGGCAGACCACGCCCTGGCCGGCCAGGGCCAGCTGGCGCATGGTCTCGCCGCTGGAGGCCGTGAGCTGGGGCGCGGCATCCCAGCGGTCGCCGCCCTCGGGCGTGCGCAGCGGCCAGTGGTTCAGGCCGGGCACCTGGCTGTTGCCAATGCGCTGGTGGCGCGCCAGCGCGACCACGCTCGCCACGGGGCCATGGGCCTGCAGGTAGGCGGGGCTGGCCAGCACGCGCAGCACGCTGTGGCACAGCAGCCGAGCATGCAGCGTGGAGTCGCGCAGCTCGCCGATGCGGATGGCGATGTCGGTGCGCTGGGCCAGCAGGTCGATGTGCAGGTCATCGGTGTTCAGCTCCAGCGTGATCAGCGGATAGAGCGCGCGGAACTCGCCGACCAGCGGCACGATGGCATGCAGCATGAAGGGCGAGGCCGCGTTGACGCGCAGCAGCCCGGCCGGCGCCTGGCGCCGCGCGGCCAGTTCCTCCTCGGCCGCGTCCAGGGCCTGCAGCACCTCGCGCGCGCGGGCCAGGAAGCGCTCGCCTTCCTCGGTCAGTTCCAGGCTGCGCGTGGTGCGCCGCACCAGGGTGGTGGCCAGTTTTTTCTCCAGGCGCGACAGGCTGCGGCTGATGCCCGAGGTGGTCTGTCCCAACTGCTCGGCTGCCGCCGTGATGCTGCCGCAGTCGATCACGGCGCGAAAGGCCTGCAACTCGTCCAGGGTGGTTTTCATGGGGCGCCAGCTTGGCGCAATTGTTGCTGCAGCGTCAAATATTTTCTGCTGATACCAGGCTTTATCTGCAAGCGTTAACCCGCCAGACTGCAGTCTTCGGGGCGTGGTTCCGCGCCTTGTTTGCTTTTTGAAAGACCTGCATGACATCGACTGCCTCTCTCGCTTCCGTGGTGCCCGCGTTCGGCCTGGGCACCTTCCGCCTCAAGGATGAGGTGGTGCGCCACTCCGTGGGCCAGGCCCTGGAGGTGGGCTACCGCGCCATCGACACCGCCCAGATCTACGGCAATGAGGCCGATGTGGGTGCCGCCATCGCCGCCAGCGCCGTGTCGCGCGATCAGCTCTTCCTCACCACCAAGATCTGGACCGAGAACCTGTCCGCCGACGCGCTGATCCCCAGCCTGGAGCGCAGCCTTGAGGCCCTGCGCACCGACCATGTGGAGCTGACGCTGATCCACTGGCCCTCGCGCAGCGTGCCGCTGGAGGACAGCCTGGGCGCGCTCATGCGCGCCAGGGAGCAGGGGCTGACGCGCCACATCGGCGTGTCCAACTTCAACATCGCGCTGCTGCAGCAATCCATTGCCGCCGTGGGCGCCGCGAACATCGCCACCAACCAGATCGAACTGAGCCCCTATCTGCAAAACCGCGCCGTCACCGACTTCGCACGCCAGCAGGGCATTCACACCACCTCGTACATGACGCTGGGCTACGGCAAGCTGCTGGCCGATCCCGTGCTGGCCGACATCGCCGCCACCCACGGTGCCACGCCCGCCCAGGTGGCGCTGGCCTGGGCCATGGCCATGGGCTATGCCGTCATTCCCTCGTCCACCCAGCGCGCCCACCTGCAGGCCAACCTGGACAGCTGCCGGCTGGTGCTGGGCGCCGAAGACATGCAGCGCATCGCCGCGCTGGAACGCGGCGACCGCCAGGTCAGCCCTGACGGCCTGGCTCCCGCCTGGGATTGAGCGGGGCTGGTATCGGGGGCCTGCGCGGCCCGGCGGGCTTTGACCTGGAGCAACGCAATGGTGACCCTAGGGGTAGTACTAGGGTTATCACAGTATCGAACGACCGTGCTTTTTATGAGAATGCACGTTCAATCGAGAAACCAGGAGACGAGCAGCATGAGTGACCGCCCATGGCTGGGTGCCTATCCGGCAGGTGTGCCCGCCGACATCGATCCCTCCCAATACCCCTCGCTGGTGGCCCTGATGGAGGAGGCCTTCAGCCGCTACGCGGACCGCGTGGCCTATTCCTTCATGGGCAAGGAGCTGACCTACTCGCAGGTCGATGCGCAAAGCCGCGCCTTCGCCGCCTATCTGCAGAGCCTGGGCCTGGCCCGCGGCGACCGCGTGGCGCTGATGATGCCCAACATTCCCCAGTACCCCGTGGCCGTGGCCGCCGTGCTGCGCGCGGGCTTCGTCGTGGTCAACGTCAACCCGCTGTACACGGCGCGCGAGCTGGAGCACCAGCTCAAGGACTCGGGCGCCAAGGCCATCGTCATCATCGAGAACTTCGCCCATACGCTGCAGGCCTGCAAGGCCGCCACGCCCGTGCAGCACATGGTGCTGTGCACCATGGGCGACCAGCTGGGCATGCTCAAGGGCGCCATCGTCAATTACGTGGTGCGCAAGGTCAAGAAGCTGGTGCCGCCGTTCTCGCTGCCGGGGGCCGTGCGCTTCAACGACGCGCTGTCCAAGGGCATGCGCTCGCCCTTCCAGGCGCCGCAGCTGCAGGCCTCCGACATGGCCCTGCTGCAGTACACGGGCGGCACCACGGGCGTGAGCAAGGGCGCCGTGCTGCTGCACAGCAACATCATCGCCAACGTGCTGCAGTCCGAGGCCTGGAACCTGCCTGCCATGGGAAAGGTGCCGGCCGGCGAGCAGCCCACCAGCATCTGCGCGCTGCCGCTGTACCACATCTTCGCCTTCACGGTGAACATGATGCTGTCCATGCGCACGGGCGGAAAGACCATCCTGATCCCCAATCCGCGCGACCTCAAGGCCACGCTCAAGCAGCTGTCCACGCAGCGCTTTCACAGCTTCCCCGCCGTGAGCACGCTGTTCAACGGCTTGGCCAACCACCCGGACTTCAATACCGTGGACTGGTCGCACCTGAAGGTCTCGGTCGGCGGCGGCATGGCCGTGCAAAGTGCCGTGGCCCAGCTGTGGCTGCAAAAGACCGGCTGCCCCATCTGCGAGGGCTATGGCCTGTCGGAGACCAGCCCCACGGTCAGCTGCAACCCGGTCACCTCCACCGAGTTCTCGGGCACCATCGGCGTGCCCTTGCCCAGCACCTATCTCAAGCTGGTCGATGACGACGGCAACGACGTGACCGAACTGGGCGCGCGCGGTGAACTGGCCATCAAGGGCCCGCAGGTCATGGCCGCCTACTGGCAGCGCCCCGACGAAACCGCCAAGGTCTTCACCGCCGACGGATATTTCCGCACCGGCGACATAGGCACCATGGACGAGCGCGGCTACTTCAAGATCGTGGACCGCAAGAAGGACATGGTCCTGGTCAGCGGCTTCAACGTCTATCCCAATGAAGTGGAAGACGTGGTCTCCAACTGCCCCGGCGTGCTCGAATGCGCCGTGGTCGGCGTGCCCGACGAGAAGACCGGCGAGGCCGTCAAGCTGGTCATCGTGCGCAAGGACGACAGCCTCACCGAACAGGCCGTGCGCGACTTCTGCCACGACAACCTTACGGGCTACAAGCGGCCCCGCGTGATCGAGTTCCGCACCGAGCTGCCCAAGACCCCGGTGGGCAAGATCCTGCGCCGGGAGCTGCGCGACAGCAAGTAACGCGGGCGGCTTGCCGTGTTTGAAAAGAGGCGCTGCGGCGCCTCTTTTCATTGGAAGGGAGCACGTCTTCAGAACACGC
Source organism: Delftia sp. ASV31 (assembly GCF_016428765.1). Lineage (NCBI taxonomy): Bacteria > Pseudomonadati > Pseudomonadota > Betaproteobacteria > Burkholderiales > Comamonadaceae > Delftia > Delftia sp. ASV31. The sequence continues at coordinate 34,642 of NZ_JAELTK010000016.1, read as the reverse complement.
CCAGACCCGCCATGACCAACGCCGCCAGCGCCGCCAGCGCCACGGCCGCCGCATTGAGGCAGGCCAGCGCAAAGCCGAAGCGCACGAGTTCTCCCTCTTCCTGGGCATTGGTCCGTGCCAGGCCCAGCACCAGCATCACGATGGACAGGGAGCCCAGTGCCGCATGCCCGGCGGCGCTGTTGTGCACGGCGGCCAGCAGCAGGCGTGATCACCGGCCAGGCCGCCACCGTGGACCCCACGCGCGTGGGCCGGCCCATCACCATCATCGTGGAGGTCATGACCGAGCGCACCAGCATCGACGCGCTCAACGCTATGAAGTCGCACTTCGCCGTGCCCGAGGTCCAGCAGTGCTACTACGTCACGGGCGAGGTGGACTTCGTGCTCGTGCTCACCGTGGCCACCATGCAGGAGTACGAGGCCCTGGCGCGGCGCCTGTTTGCCGAGAACCCCAACGTCAAATGGTTCAAGACCATCGTGGCGCTGGACCGCGTGAAGGTCGGGCTGGAGATCCCCTGCGAATGAGTCCATTGCCGGCGCAGCCGGGATCTTGTGCACCGGATGGAAAGGGCCGCCCATGCTCCTGCATGGCGGCCCTTGTTGCATGCGATCAATCTTCCTATAATTGTTTTACCCCATGAACTGTGATTCATGGATAAAACAAATGGCGCCTTCCCCGCCATGATCCACCGACGTTGATGGAGAGACACATGTCCGAATCCGCTCAGAACACGCCCCGCACCTGGGACCAGCCCGAAGGCTCCAGCTTCGAACAATGGATGGAATCGCGCGTGGCGCGATTTTCCACGCGCAAGTACGACTTCGATGCTCTGAAGTTCCAGGCCGACTTCGACCCCAAGTACCGCCGTGGCCAGATGCGCTACATCGGCACGGGCGGCACGGGCGTGGCTGCGGACAGCAACACCATCCCGGCCGAGCACTTCACCTTCTCCACCATGGTCATCCCGGCCGGCAATGAAGGCCCCTCGCACCTGCACACCGATGTGGAGGAAGTCTTCTTCCTGATCCGCGGCAAGCTCAAGCTCGTGCTGGAGAAGGACGGCCAGCGCTTCGAGACCATCCTCACCGACCGCGACGTGGTCTCCGTGCCGCCCGGCGTGTACCGCGAGGAAATCAACATCGGCGACGAAGACGCGCTGATGTGCGTGATGCTGGGCGCCAAGAAGCCCATCACGCCCACCTATCCCCCAGAACACCCTCTGGCAAAAATCAAACGTTAGAAATGGAGCACCCCCTGAGGCGCTTCGCGCCTTCCCCCTTGAAAGGGGGACGACAGCCTCGCGGCGGGGCGGTGCAGCCGGCGCAGGCCCTTGCTTGCTGTCCCTGGCTTGGATCGTGCCAGTCTCATGGCTGAAGGGCCATGCCATCGCCATGGATAACTGAAATGACCCCCTCGGTAACAGCATGCATGGAGCAGCGCCTTCAGGCGCAGTTCCCCGAACATCTCATCGCCCTGCCCGGTGGCGCCCAGGTCGCCTGGCGCGAGGCCGGCGACACGGCCTCGGACTTTGCCGTGGTGATGCTGCACGGCATCAGCTCGGGCGCCGCCTCCTGGCTGGACGTGGCCCTGGCGCTGGCGCCGCGCACGCGTGTGCTGGCCTGGGACGCGCCCGGCTATGGCCGCTCCACGCCGCTGGCACCCGACGCGCCCACGGGCGCCGACTACGCCCGCGTGCTGGAGCAGTCGCTGCAGGCGCTGGGCGTGCGCCGCTGCCTGCTGGTGGGCCACTCGCTGGGTGCGCTCATGGGCACGCCCTGGGCGGTGCAGGCCGGTGCCGGGCGCGTGCAGCAACTGGTGCTGATCAGCCCCGCTGGCGGCTATGGCGCACCCGGCATGGGCGAGCAGCAGGCCAAGGTACGCCAGGGCCGTCTTGCGGCCCTGCTGGAAAAAGGCATCGAAGGCCTGGCCGCCGCCATCGACCAGCGCCTGGTCTCGCCCGCCGCGCCCGAGCCCGTGCGCCAATGGGTGCGCTGGAACACAGCGCGCCTGCATGCTGCCGGCTACGCCCAGGCCGTGGAGCTGCTGTGCGGCAGTGACCTGGGGCAGGCGGCGGGGCAACTGGCCATGCCGGTCGAGGTCTGGGTGGGCGAGCACGACGTGGTCACTCCGCCCGCTGCCTGCGCGGCCTGGGCCGCAAGGCTGGGCGCGCGGTACGTTACGCTTGCGGCAGCCGGCCATGCCTCTGTCGTCGAACAACCTGCGGATGTCGCACAGAGGCTGGCCACCCTGCTGACCTGATGGCCTACCGGCCCGAATTGCGATGAGCGACACCTCCGAAACCCTCTCGAACGACAACGACCGCTACACCGTCCCCGCGCTGGAGCGCGGCCTGCGCCTGCTGGCCTGCTTCACGCCTTCGCAGCCCGTGTGGAGCGCGCCCGACCTGGCGCGCACCCTGGCGCTGCCGCGTTCCACGGTGTTCCGGATGCTGACGACGCTGGAGAACATGGGGTATCTGCAACGCTCGGGCACCGAGTACCGGCTGGGCCTGTCCGTGCTGCGCCTGGGCTACGACTACCTGTCCACCCAGCCGCTGGCCCAACTGGCCGAGCCCGTGCTGCAGGCGCTGTGCGAGCGCCTGGGCTTCACCACCAACCTGGCGCTGCTGGACGGCACCTCCGTGGTCTACGTGGCGCGCATTGCGCCGGCCGGCGCCTTCCAGGGCGCCGTGCGCGTGGGCTCGCGCCTGCCGGCCCATGCCACCGTGCTGGGCCGCGCCCTGCTGCAGGACATGGACGCAGACCAGCTGCGCGAACTCTTCGGCGGCAGCGAACTGCCGCAATTCTCGGAAAGCACGCCGCGTGACGTGCAGCAACTGCAGCAGCTGCTGCTGCAGGACCGCGAGCGCGGCTACGCCATGGGCGAGGGCTTCTACGAGCCCGGCGTCTCCAGCATTGCCGCACCCGTGCGCGATGCGCAGGGCCGCATCATCGCGGGCCTGGGCATGGCCGTGGCCTTTACCGAAATCGCACCCGGGCGCATGGCGCACTGGGTGGAACAGGTGCGCGAGGCCGCCGTCGAACTGACGGGCCACCTGCGCACCCAGCATCCTGGTTTTCTGCGCTGAGGAGACGGTGCCCCCACCGGCCTTCAGCGCGTTCTTGCTCAGAAAGAAATGACGATGAATATTGCTGTGATTGGCTGCGGTGCGATTGGCGCCAGCGTGCTCGAACTGCTCAAGGGCCATGCCGCGGTGCAGGTGGGCTGGGTGCTTGTGCCCGAAGTGACGGACGCCGTGCGCGCCACCCTGGCCCGGCATGCGCCCCAGGCGCGCGCACTGCCTGCGCTGGCGGCGGAAGACCGGCCCGACCTCATCGTCGAATGCGCAGGCCATACCGCCATCGAAGAGCATGTGCTGCCCGCCCTGCAGCGTGGCATTCCTGCCGTCGTGGCCTCCATCGGCGCACTCAGCGCCCCCGGCATGGCCGAGGCCGTGCAGGCCGCGGCCGAGGCCGGAGGCACCCAGGTGCAATTGCTGTCGGGCGCCATCGGCGGCGTGGATGCGCTGGCCGCAGCCCGCATCGGCGGCCTGGACGAAGTGGTCTACACCGGCCGCAAGCCGCCCCTGGCCTGGACCGGCACGCCCGCAGAACAGCGCTGCGACCTCGCCAGCCTCAAGGAAGCCTTCTGCATCTTCGAAGGCAGCGCACGCGAGGCCGCCCAGCTCTACCCCAAGAACGCCAACGTGGCCGCCACCCTGTCGCTGGCCGGCATGGGCCTGGACCGCACCACGGTGCGCCTGTACGCCGACCCGGCCGTGGACGAGAACGTGCACCATGTGGCCGCGCGCGGCGCCTTCGGGTCCATGGAATTGACCATGCGCGGCAAGCCGCTGGAGGCCAACCCCAAGACCTCGGCCCTCACCGTCTACAGCGTGGTGCGCGCCGTGCTCAACCAGGCCACGGCCATCGCCATCTGAGCCGCACCGGGCACAGGCTCGCGGCACAATGGGCGCTTTCGCCCCGCAGGCGGCCCCCGGGCCGCCTTTGCTTTTTGCCTGTGCCGTTGAAACGTTGAAAGAGAAGCCACCATGACCATCGCCATCCTCAGTGCCCTGCCGCAGGAACAGGAAGGCCTGGTCCATGCCCTGTCCGACGCCCAGGGCACGGCCCACGCCGGCCGCATGTTCTGGCGCGGGCGCCTGCATGGGCACGACGTGGTCTGCGCGCTGTCGGGCATAGGCAAGGTGGCGGCGGCCACCACGGCCACGGCGCTGATCGAGCGCTTCGGCGTGCGCCGCATCGCCTTCACCGGCGTCGCCGGTGGCCTGGGCGAAGGCGTGCGCGTGGGCGATGTCGTCGTGGCCGACGAATACCTGCAGCACGACCTGGACGCCTCGCCCATCTTCCCGCGCTGGGAAATGCCCGGCTACGGACGCACGCGCCTGCCCTGCGACCCTGAAATGACCGCCGCGCTGCTGGCAGCTGCCCAGGCCTGCGTGGCCGAGGCGGGCGAAGACCTGCGCGCCGCCCACGCCACCACGGCGCCGCGCGCGCACCAGGGGCTGATTGCCAGCGGTGACCAGTTCGTGGGCACGGCGGGCGCCTCTTCCGCGCTGGCGCAGGGCCTGCGTGCTGCAGGGCATGAGGTGCTGGCGGTGGAAATGGAAGGCGCCGCCGTGGCGCAGGCCTGCCTGGACTATGGCGTGCCGTTTGCGGCCATGCGGACGGTTTCCGATCGGGCGGATGACAGTGCGCATGTGGACTTTGCGGAGTTTGTGAGGGTGGTGGCGAGTCGGTATGCGTTGCGGGTTGTTGATGGGTTTTTGCGGCGGCTTGCTGTTTGATTTTTTACCCTGGCGGGGGCGTTTTTTGATCCTGCCGGGGGGGTGTTTTTCGAGGCCGGGTTTCGGCCCGGCGGCCGACCTACTTTCTTGTCTTGCTACAAGAAAGTAGGCAAAGAAAAGCACCCCGAATGTCCGCGACCCCTTCGCTGCGCTACGGGGCAACCTGCGTCGGGCCACCTGCGGGGTTCGCCGTGAAACTCACTTCGCGCTGCGCGCTACGTTCAGACAATCACGGCGAGTCAGATGACGAAGCAAGCCTGTCCTTCGGCAGGCTTGCAACCCCGCAGGCGGCCCGACGCAGGCGCTGACATACGGGGAGTTTGCTCGGGCCTTCGCTGCGCTCGGCCGGATGTGGCCGCACTCGTGGCTATGGGCTTTGAGTGTGGTCGCAACCTACGCTTCTGGCTTCGCCTTGCACATAGTCGGCCAGTGACTCAGCGCCGTCGCGGATGGCGCGCAGTGCGTGAGCCATGGCTTGCGGACGTCGCAAGTCTTCTGGTGCATTGAGGCTGGCCAACACAAGTTGGGCCAGGGCCCATATTTCGTTGCAGCCTTCCTGTACCCATCCATTGGTGTCGGTGATGGTGCGAGCCAGTTGCTCGAAGCTGGCGCGCGTGGGAAGAGCGGTGCGCTGATCGTTCATGTTTTCGTACTCCTGTGCGAGACGGAAACACCCGACCTGCGTTTTCAAGCGCAGAAAGGGTGGATGGGATGTTGAAAACACGCACACAGACGTGCGGGCAGCCTTGCGGGTAGCCCCATCCCATCCAAAACCGTGTGGACGTGCGGGTGCGATGCCCACTGTCCAAGTGTTCAGACGTGACGAGGCCTCTCTTTCGGGGAGGCTCTGCCGCTGTGTGTTGATGGTGTTTTCAAGCACCAGCCCCGTAACAGGGGGCCACCGAAATCATAGAGGCATTCCACAACCCCGCCTCAAACCCCAGGCCGAGCGAAGCGACGGCCCGCACCCACTCCCCGTATGAACGCGCCTGCGGCGTGGTGGTTGCGGGGTTGCAGTCCTGCCGAAGGACAGGACTGCTTCGTCAACTGACTCGCTGCGGTTGTCTGAGCGGAGTTCACGCAGTGAACGCAGCGAGTTCCGCAGCGAACCCCGCAACCGCCACGACGCAGGTTGCCCCGGAGCGAAGCGCAGGGGTCGCGGGCATTCGGGCGCGTTTCTTTGCCTACTTTCTTATCGCGCGATAAGAAAGTAGGTCGGCCGCCGGGCCGAAACCCGGCTCCCGCCCGCAGGGCGGGCATGTCCTCACAAGCCGTAAAAAGCCCCCATCCAAAACACACCCAGACACACCTCTGTCATCCATTTCCCACACGCCTCCGTGTTTTCCCCAATCCCACCCCGAACCATCAGTCCTAAACTCACGCTTGTTTCAAGAAAAAAGTGTCATTTCAAATTTGAAACAGACACAAACCCCCTTCGATTGAGGTACGCCATGAACACCACGCCCTCCACAGGCCAGCTTGCCGGCCGCCGCATCCTCGTCACAGGCTCGGCGCGCGGCCTGGGCTTTGCGTTCGCCAAGGCCTTTTGCGAGCAGGGCGCGCGTGTCGCCATGGCCGATCTGCGCGAGGAGCTGCTGGCCGAGTCCGTGGCCCGGCTGCGTGCGCAGGGCTTCGAGGCCCATGGCTTCGGGCTGGATGCAGGCAATCCGGAGTCGATAGAGCGCTGCGCGCAGCAGGCCGTGCAGGCGCTGGGCGGGCTGGACGGCCTGGTGAACAACGCGGCCGTGACCGATTCGGGCGGCAAGGGCATGGACGACATCGATCTGGACAAGTGGGACCAGGTGATGAACGTGAACGTGCGCGGCGTGTGGCTGATGACGCGGGCCTGCCGCGCCGCGCTGCGTGACAGCGGCCGGGGCGCCATCGTCAACCTGGCTTCCGACACCGCGATGTGGGGCGCCCCGAACCTGATGGCCTATGTGGCCAGCAAGGGCGCGGTGATGGCCATGACGCGTTCCATGGCGCGCGAGCTGGGCGCCGACGGCATCACCATCAACGCCGTGGCGCCGGGCCTGGTGCTGGTGGAGGCCACGGAGTACGTGCCCGAGCACCGCCACCGCCTGTACATCGACCAGCGCGCGCTGCAGCGCGAGCAGCGGCCCGAGGATGTGTCGGGCGCCGTGGCCTATGCGCTGTCCGATGGCGCGCGCTTCGTGACGGGGCAGGTGCTGCCCGTCAACGGCGGCTTCGTCATGAATTGAAGGGGGTTCGCCATGACCGACACCACCCCTTCCGGGAATGCCGAGAGCGCCGAAAGCGCGGACAACGGCGCCGACAAGTACATGGTGCCCGCGCTGGAGCGCGGCCTGCGCCTGCTGCAGGAGTTCGGGCGCGGCAATGCCACGCTGGGCGCGCCCGAGCTGGCCCGCCGCCTGCAGCTGCCGCGCGCCACGATTTTCCGCATGCTCAACACGCTGGAGGCCATGGGCTTTCTGCAGCGTGCCGAGGGCAGCAATGACTACCGGCTGGGCCTGTCCGTGCTGCGCCTGGGCTTCGAGTTCCTGTCGTCCATGGACCTGACCGAGCTGGGCCAGCCCGTGATCGCGCGGCTGTGCGGCGAGATCCGCTATCCCTGCAACATCGTGGTGCGCGACGGCCGCTCCATCGTCTATGTGGCCAAGGTCACGCCGCCCACGCCGCTGACCAGTTCGGTGCGTGTGGGCACGCGCCTGCCCGCCCATGCCACGGCCCTGGGCCGCGTGCTGCTGGCCGACCTGTCCCTGCCCGAGCTGCGCGCGCTCTATCCCGAGGAGCACCTGGAAGCGCACACGCCCAAGACGCCGCGCACGGTGCTGGACCTGTTCAACCTGGTCGAGGCCGACCGCGAGCGCGGCCATGTGTTCAGCGAAGGCTTCTACGAAAGCTCCATCTGCACCATCGCCGCCCCCGTGCGCGACCACAGCGGCCGCGTGGTGGCGGCGCTGGGCACGACGGTTCCCGCGCCCCATGTGGAGGAGGGCCGTGCCGAGACCCTGATCGCCGGCGTCTGCGACGCGGCGGCCGAGCTGTCCGAGCTGCTGAACTACCGCCCGCAAACGCAAACGCAGACGCAAACGCAAACGCAGACGCAGACGGCACAGCTGCTTTCCCTCAATTCCCGGCGCGCAGGAGGCGGCCATGTTTGATTCCCAACTCAAGGACACCATGGCCGTCGTCACCGGCGGCTCTTCGGGCATTGGCCTGGCCACGGTCGATCTGCTGCTGTCGCAGGGCGCGCGTGTCGCCCTGTGCGGGCGCAGCGCCGAACGCCTGGAGCAGGCCGTGCAGCAGCTGCGCGGGCGCCATCCCGAGGCCCGCCTGTTCGCCCAGGCCTGCGACGTGCTCGACGCTGCCCAGGTGCAGCAATTTGCGCGCGACAGCGAGGCTGCGCTGGGTCCGGCCTCCATCCTCGTGAACAACGCGGGCCAGGGCCGGGTCTCGACGTTTGCCAGCACCGACGATGCGGCCTGGACCGAGGAGCTGCACCTGAAGTTCTTCTCGGTGCTGCATCCCACGCGCGCCTTCTTGCCGCAGCTCGAGCGCACGGCGCAGCCGGCCATCGTCTGCGTCAATTCGCTGCTGGCCTCGCAGCCCGAGCCGCACATGGTGGCCACCTCGGCCGCGCGCGCCGGCCTCAAGAACCTGGTGCGCTCCATGGCCACCGAGTTCGCGCCCAAGGGCGTGCGCGTCAACGGCATCCTGGTCGGCCTGATCGAGTCCGGCCAGTGGCGCCGCCGCTTCGAGGCGCGCGAGGACCGCAGCCAGGACTGGAACGCCTGGAGCGCCGACCTCGCCCGCAAGAAGTCCATTCCGCTGGGCCGCCTGGGCTCGCCCGACGAGGCCGCGCGCGCCATCTTCTATCTCGCCACGCCCCTGTCCTCCTACACGACCGGCAGCCACATCGACGTCTCCGGTGGCCTTGCACGGCAAGCGTAGTGCTTCAGCCCCTTCACCCGATTCAAAGCAGAACATGACTTCTTCCGCATCCAAAATCACCGTCGGCGCCGTTGTGGCCCAGTTCCTCGAACACTGCGGCGTGCAGGCCGCGTTCGGGGTGATCTCCATCCACAACATGCCCATCCTGGACGCGATGAATGCGCGCGGCCATGTCCGCTTCGTGATGGCGCGCGGCGAGGCGGGCGCCGGTAACATGGCCGATGCCTGCGCGCGTTCCACCTCCAGCCTGGGCGTGTGCATCACCAGCACGGGCCCGGCCGCCGGCAACATCGCCGGCAGCCTGGTGGAGGCCTATACGGCCGGCACGCCGCTGCTGCACATCACGGGCCAGATCGAGACGCAGTACCTGGACCAGAAGCTGTCGTACATCCACGAGGCGCCCGACCAGCTGACCATGCTGGGCGCCGTGTCCAAGGCGGCGTTCCGCGTGCGCAGCGCCGAAACCTGCCTGTCCACCCTGAAGGCCGCCGTGCAGGCCGCCATGACCGCGCCCACGGGCCCGGTGAGCGTGGAGATTCCCATCGACATCCAGCAGACCGTGATCGACATGCCGGCCGACCTGTCGCCGCTGCCGGTGGCCGTGCTGGCCCCCAGCGAGGCATCGCTGGATGCGCTGGCCGACACGCTGGCCAAGGCACGCCGCCCGCTGCTGTGGCTGGGTGGCGGCGCACGCCACGCAGTCGCTGCCGTGCAGCGCCTGAAGGCGCTGGGCTTCGGCATCGTCAGCACGGGCCAGGGCCGCGGCATCGTGGCCGAGGACGATCCGGCCTCGCTGGGCGCCTACAACATCCAAAAGCCCGTGGAGGCCTTCTACCAGCGCTGCGACGCCATGCTGGCCGTGGGCACGCGCCTGCGCAGCAACGAGACGCTGAAGTACGAACTGAAGCTGCCGCGCCCGCTGCTGCGCATCGATGTGGACGCCGCCCAGCAGGGCCGCTGCTACGCCGATGACGGCTTTGTCTGCGGCGACTCGGCCCTGGCGCTGACGGGCCTGGCCGACCGGCTGGAGGCGCGTGGCTACAAGGCCGACCCCGAGCTGCTGGCCGACCTGCGCCAGGTGCACGACGAGGCCGTGGCCACCATGCGCGACGGCCTGGGCCCGTACAGCGTGCTGGTGCAGGAGCTGCAAAAGGCCGTGGGCCGCAACTTCAACTGGGTGCGCGACGTGACCGTCTCCAACAGCACCTGGGGCAACCGCGAGCTGCGCTTTTTCGAGCCCAACGCGGGCGTGCACGCCACGGGCGGCGGCATCGGCATGGGCATGCCCATGGCCATCGGCGCGGCCGTGGGCGCGGCGGTCAGCGGCTCGGGCCGCAAGACGCTGGGCCTGGCGGGCGATGGCGGCTTCATCCTGAACCTGGGCGAGCTGGCCACGCTGGTGCAGGAAGAGTGCGACACCCTGATCGTGCTGATGAACGACCAGCGCTACGGCGTGATCCAGAACATCCAGGACGCCTCCTACGGCGGCCGCCGCTGCTATGTGGAACTGCACACGCCCGACTACGCGCAGCTGTGCGCCTCCATCCAGCTGCCCCATGCCCGCGTGCAAAACCTCAAGGAGCTGCCGGCGGTGCTGCAGTCGGCCTGGACGAAGAAAGGCCCCTTCCTGCTGGAGATCGACATGCGCGCCATCGGCAATTTCAAGGCCACGTTCTCGGGCCCGCCGGTGAACAAGCTGGACCAGATCCCGGCCACCACCACGGCGTCCAAGGCCGCCTGAGGCGGCTGGATTCGAACGAACGAGAGAGGCTCACCATGTCGAACCTGGAACTGCTCCCCATCAATATCGCCGGCGAATGGCGCCTGGGCGGCGGTGGCGAATCCACCACGCTCTATCCCGCCACCGGCGAAGTGGTGGGCCGCCTGCGCGCGCCCAGCCTGGAGGATGTGGAAGAGGCCATCCAGAAGGCCGACCACGCCTTCCGCACCAGCGGCTGGGCCCAGAAAAAGCCCCATGAGCGCGCGGCCGTGCTGCACCGCGTGGCCCAGCTGATCCGCGAGCGCGCCGAGCCCCTGGCCCAACTGCAGCGCCTGGACAACGGCAAGCCCATCAAGGAAACACGCATGCTGGTGGCCAGCGCCGCCGCCACCTTCCAGTTCTTTGCAGCCGCCTGCGAGACCATGGAGGAAACCATCACGCCCTCGCGCGGCGACTTCATGACCATGAGCGTGTACGAGCCCATGGGCGTGGTGGCGGCCATCACGCCGTGGAACTCGCCGATCGCCAGCGAGGCGCAAAAGCTCGCTCCGGCGCTGGCCGCCGGCAACGCCGTGGTCGTCAAGCCCGCCGAGGCCACGCCGCTGCTGGCGCTGGAGCTGGCCAGGATCTGCGAAGAGGCCGGCGTGCCCAAGGGCCTGGTCAGCGTGCTGCCGGGCCGGGGCTCGGTGATCGGCGACGCCATCACCAAGCATCCGCTGGTCAAGCGCGTGTCGTTCACGGGCGGCACGTCCACGGGCAAGCACATCGCCCACATCGCGGCCGACAAGATGATGCCGGTCTCGCTGGAGCTGGGCGGCAAGTCGGCCACCATGGTGCTGGCCGATGCCGACATCGACCATGCCGTCAACGGCGTGCTCTACGGCATCTTCAGCTCCTCGGGCGAGTCGTGCATCGCGGGCTCGCGCCTGTTCGTGGCGCGCAGCCTGCATGCCGAATTCATGCAGCGCCTGACGGCCAAGGCCGCCGCGCTGCAGGTGGGCGACCCCGCCGACGAGCGCACGCAGATGGGGCCGTTGATCACCGCCAAGCACCGCGAATCCATAGAGAGCTATGTGGCCCTGGGCCTGTCCGAGGGCGGCCGGCTGCTCACGGGCGGCCAGCGGCCCGAGGGCGCGCAGTTCGAGCGCGGCTACTACTACCGCCCGACCATCATCGACGGCGTGAAGAACGACTGGCAGATCTGCCAGCAGGAAATCTTCGGCCCCGTGCTCGTGGCCATGCCCTTCGACAACGAGGACGACCTGCTCGCCCAGGCCAACGACAGCGTCTACGCGCTGGCTGCCGGCATCTGGACGCGCGACTACAAGAGCGCCTGGCGCATTGGCCGCGCCGTGCAGGCCGGCACGGTCTGGATCAACACCTACAAGCAGTTCTCCATCTCCACGCCCTTCGGCGGCTGGCGCGACAGCGGCCTGGGCCGCGAGAAGGGACGGCTGGGCATACAGCAGTACATGGAGCAAAAGAGCATGTACTGGGGCTTGAACGACCAGCCTTTGGCCTGGGCGAACTGAAAGGGAATCGACATGAGCGTACTGGGCATAGACGAAATCACCTACGGCGCGGACGACCTGGCCACCTGCCGCCGCTTCTTCCTGGACTGGGGCCTGGCGCTGGTGCAGGAAGCGGACGACCGGCTGGTGTTCGAGACCCTCAACGGCTGCCGCGTGATCGTGGCCGCCGTGGACCATCCCGATCTGCCGCCCGCCATCGAGGCCGGCCCCACGCTGCGCGAAGTGGTCTGGGGTGTGGAAAGCGAGGCGGACCTTGCGCTGTACGCCAGCCGCATTGCCGCGCTGCCAGGCTTCTCGCAGGGCCAGGGGCGCATAGGCTGCACCGACCCCAACGGCCTGTCCGTGCGCCTGCAGGTCACGCAAAAGCGTGATGTGGATGTGCAAGGCGCCGCCTACAACACCTGGAACCGCAAGGACCGCGTCAACCAGGCCAGCCCCGCCTACGAACGCGCCCAGCCCATCGAGGTCGGCCATGTGGTGTTCTTCGTCAAGGACGTGCAGGCCTGCGAGCGCTTCTACGTGGACAACTTCGGCTTCGCAGCCTCGGACCGCTACCCCGAGCGCGGCGCCTTCCTGCGCTGCGCACCCGACGGCGGCCACCACGACATCTTCCTGCTGCAGCGCCCGGCCAAGGACGCGGGCCTGAACCACGTGGCCTTCACGGTGCGCGACATCCACGAGGTCTTCGGCGGCGGCATGCACATCTCGCGCCGCGGCTGGGATACCCAGCTGGGCCCGGGCCGCCATCCCGTGTCCTCGGCCTATTTCTGGTACTTCCGCAATCCGGCCGGCGCCCTGGTCGAGTACTACGCCGACGAGGACCAGCTCACCGCCGACTGGCAGCCGCGCGAGTTCGAGCCCGGCCCCACGGTGTTTGCCGAATGGGCCATCGATGGCGGCATCGACGGCAACACCCGGCGCCAAAAGGGCGTGGGTACCAGCGACGGGAAATTCATCACCGACAAGCGGCATTGAGACCGCGCCTGACGGCCTACCCCCACAACCCAACCACCCCACGGCCTCCCCATGAACAAGACACGTCGCCAGGTTTCTCTTGCCGCTGCATTCCTGGCTGCAGCCACGCTGTCCGGCACCGCGATGGCCCAGGCCTATCCGGCCAAGCCCATCACCATCATCGTGGCCTATCCGGCCGGTGGCGACACCGATGCCATGGCGCGCCTGTATGCCGAGAAGCTGTCCACGCGCCTGGGCCAGCCCGTGCTGGTGGACAACCGCCCCGGTGCCAGCGGCACCATCGGCAGCGTGCATGTGGCCAAGGCCGCGCCGGACGGCTACACCCTGCTGCTGGCGCCCAATACCTTCGCCATTGCGCAGTTCGTGCTCAAGACGGCCTCGGGCTCCAGCTACGACGTGCTGCATGGCTTCACGCCTATCGTGCAGACCAGCGTGCAGCCCATGTTCGTGGCCACCAACCAGGCCTCGGGCATCAAGGACATGAAGACCCTGATCGCCCAGGGCAAGCGCGACGGCCTGACCTATGCCAGCCCCGGCAGCGGCTCGCCCATGCACATCCTGGGCGAGATGTTCAACCGCGCCGCCGGCACGCGCATCGCCCACATCCCCTACAAGGGCGTGGCACCCGCCGTCAACGACCTGATCGGCGGCCATGTGCCCACGACCTTCATGACCTGGGGTCCGATTGCGCCCTACATCGGCGGCAAGGTCACCGCCCTGGCCGTGGCAGACAGCCAGCGCAGCGCGCTGGCCCCCAATGTGCCCACCCTGGCCGAGCTGGGCGTCAAGGACGTGGAAGTGTCCGCATGGCAGGGCCTGTTCGGCCCCAAGGGCATGTCGCCCGAGACCGTGAAGCTGCTGAACACGCACCTCAACGAGATCCTGAAGATGCCCGACGTGGTCTCCAAGATGGCCACCTTCGGCGCGCTGCCCGCAGGCGGCGATCCCGCGAGGCTTGAGAAGACCAATGCAGCGGACTTCAACCGCTTCGGCAAGCTCATCAAAGACCTGGATATCAGGGCTGATTGAGCACCCCCCACACAAGACAGTTTTCGAAGGAGAGAACCATGGCCGCTGATCGCTATCTCGAGCCGCACCAGGCGCGCGAACGTGCCCCCACCCTTATGGAAGACCTGCTGGGCGATTCCATCGAACGCGCCTTCGGCGAAGGCGTGCAGACCCTGCCCGAACTGGTGGCCTATCTCAACCGCAGCGGCCCCGCCGGCGAGAACGGCCAGGCCTGGACCGAAGACAGCTTCCAGGCGCTGATGGCGCGGCTGGGCTATTGATACCGAGCAGGACTGGAGAGCCCCATGAACGTACAAACCATCACCATCGATCCGGTGGACGGCCTGCTCAACAAAGGCCTGAAGAACCTCTGGTACGCGGTCTGCCCCTCGGACTTCGTGAAGACCCAGCCCGTGTCGGTGCGCCGCTTCGGCCGCAAGATCGCGCTGTGGCGCGATGCCGCCGGCCAGGTCCACGCGCTGGAAGACCATTGCCCGCACCGCGGCGCGCCGCTGTCTCAGGGCGTGATCCTGGGCGACCGCCTGGCCTGCCCCTACCACGGCGTGGAAGTGCGCGGCGACGGCACGGTGACCAAGGTGCCCGGCAGCCCCGGCTGCAAGCTCGAAGGCTCGCGCGCGGCGCTGGCCTTCCATGCGCGCGAGGCCCATGGCGCCATCTTTCTCTACAACAGCGACAAGGCCGTTGACGAGGCGCCCGAGTTCACGCTGCCCGAGGAGCTGACCTCGCCCGAGTACTCCAACTTCCTGTGCTATGCCGAGTGGCGCAGCGACTACCGCTATGCGCTGGACAACGTCATGGACCCCATGCACGGCACCTTCCTGCACAAGCAGTCGCACTCCATGGCCGAGGGCGACAGCAAGGCCACGTTCCAGGTGCGCGAGACCGATGACGGCTTCGTCTTCGAGAAGGTGGGCCAGCGCGGCGTGAACTTCGACTGGACCGAGTGGGGCAGCACGGGCGTGCACTGGATGCGCCTGGAGATTCCGTACCCCAAGACCGGCGGCCCCGGCGGCAACTTCGCCATCGTGGCCTGCGTCACGCCCATCAGCGCCGACCTGTGCGCCGTGTTCTTCTGGCGCTGCCGCAAGGTGCAGGGCTGGATGCGCGACACCTGGCGCTTCCTCTACCGCAACCGCCTGGAGGCGCGCCACTGGGCCGTGCTGGAGCAGGACCGGATCATGATGGAGCAGATGGAGCTGGACGCCAACGAGCGCGAGAACCTCTACCAGCACGACATCGGCCTGGTGCGCCTGCGCCGCCACCTGCGCCGCCTGGCCCAGGAGCAGATCGACGAAGGCGCCGCATCATGAGCACCAACCTCCAGGCCTTCGTGCACACGCTGCGCTTCGAGGCCCAGGACACCATCAGCGTGGACCTGCGGCCCGTGGCGGGCGGGGAGCTTCCCGCCTTCACGCCGGGCTCGCACATCGATCTGCACCTGCCCAACGGCCTGGTGCGCAGCTACTCGCTGAGCAACCCCAGCGAGGAGCGCCACCGCTACGTGGTCGGCGTGCTGCGCGACCGCGCCAGCCGCGGCGGCTCGCGCTGCGTGCACGAGTCGCTGCGCGTGGGCATGCCCATCACCATCTCCGAGCCGCGCAACCATTTCGCGCTGGACGAAAGCGCCGCGCACACCGTGCTGGTGGCCGGCGGCATCGGCATCACGCCGCTGCTGTGCATGGCGCGCCGGCTCAAGGGCCAGGGCCGCTCGTTCGAGATGCTGTACTTCGCCCGCGAGCGCAAGGGCGCGGCCTTCCTGGAAGAGCTGCAGGCGCTGGGCATGCCGCTGCACCTGCACTTCGACAGCGAGGCCGGCGGCCCGCCCGACCTGCGCGCGCTGCTGGCCCAACGCCAGCCGGACGCGGGCACGCACCATTACGCCTGCGGCCCCACGCCCATGCTGGACGCCTTCGAGAAGTTCTGCGCCGAGCTGGGCCACGCCAACGCCCACGTCGAGCGCTTCACGCCCGTGGAGGTCAAGGCCGCCGACGACGCGCGCAGCAACTACACGGTGGAGCTCAAGCGCAGCGGCCGCTTCATCGAGATCACGCCCGAGAAATCGCTGCTCGACACCCTGCTGGATGCCGGCATCCAGATGGACCACAGCTGCTGCGAAGGCGTCTGCGGCTCCTGCGAGACGCGCGTGCTCGAGGGCATTCCGGACCACCGCGACTCGGTGCTCAGCCCCAAGGAAAAGGCCAGCAACAAAGTGATGATGGTCTGCGTTTCCGGCTGCAAGAGCGAGCGACTGGTCCTGGATATCTGAGCAGGCAATCAGACCTGCAAGGCAACAACCCACCACCCCCAAGCCACCCCAAGCCACCACCCCCAGAGGAGACAACCCCATGAAAACCATCCATACGCCCATGCTGGGCGTGGCGCTAGCCTGCCTGGCATCCTTGCCCGGTGCCGCTTCGGCGCAGTCCAAGGTCGAGATCTTCGGCGTCGTCGATGTCGGCGTCACGCACCTGAACGGCTCCGGCCCCTCCAAGACCGGCCTGTCCACGGGCGGCGCCAACATCAGCCGCATCGGCTTTCGCGGCACGGAAGAGCTGGGCGGCGGCCTGCGTGCGGGCTTCTGGCTGGAGGCGGGCATGGACGTGGACAGCGGCTCGGGCAAGGCCAGCGGTGGCGGCCTGAGCTTCAACCGCCGCTCCACCGTGAGCCTGTCGGGCGACTTCGGCGAAGTGCGCCTGGGCCGCGATGACTCGGCCACCTTCCTGAGCACGCTGATCTTCGACCCCTTCCTCACCAACGGCGTGGGCGGCACCATGGGCTTCACCATGCTGGGCATTCCCGGCACGGGCACGGCCACGGGCGGCGCGCCCATCCAGATCAGCAACGCGGTCAGCTACTTCCTGCCGCAGAACCTGGGCGGCTTCTACGGCCAGGTGCAGGTGGCCATGGGCGAGCAGGCGCGCAGCGCACCCAACAAGAACCAGGGCGACTACCGCGGCCTGCGCTTCGGCTACCGCCAGGGCCCCTTCAACGGCGCGCTGGCCACGGGCAAGTTCTATGGCGACAGCGATGCGACCAACCTCACGGCCAGCAACGTGGGCCTGAGCTGGGACTTCGGCGTGGCCAAGCCCATGCTGCTGTGGGCCAGCGAAAAGCGCGGCGCCCTCAAGGTCACCGCCCTGCAGCTGGGCATGACCGCGCCCGTGGGCATGGGCGAGTTCAAGGCCTCCTACGGCCACTACAACACCGACGGCAGCAATGCCGACTGGAACAAGATCAGCGTGGGCTACGGGCACAACCTGTCCAAGCGCACCCAGGTCTACGGCACGGTGGCCTTCCTCAAGAACAAGGACGGCGCGGCCAAGTCCATCGGCGTGCAGGGCCTGTCGGCCCCGGGCACCACGCTGGGCGGCCGCTCCTCCGGCTTCGAGGTGGGCGTGCGCCACTTCTTCTGATACAGCCCATCGGGCGATAGAGACTTGCCATGAAAGATATGCGTGCGGCCCGCTGGTGGGGGGTGATCAGCCTCTTCATCATCGTCGCCATCTCCTATGTGGACCGGATCAACCTTTCGATCCTCATCCTCGACCAGGGATTTCTGGACCACATCGGGCTGACGCACGACGACCGCACGCGCCAGGGCCTGCTGGCCACGGCCTTCATGGTGGGCTACGGCGTTTCTTCCTTCGTGTTGACGCCGTTTTGCGCGGCGCTCTTCGGCGTGCGCCGAAGCCTGGTGGTCGGCCTGCTGCTGTGGGGCGCCGTGTCCTTTCTGTCCCCGGCCATGAACAGCTACGGCCTGCTGCTGGCCTCGCGCATCCTGCTGGGCATCTCCGAAGGGCCGCTGTACTCGCTGGCGGGCAGCTACATCAAGGCGCATTTCCAGAGCCACGAGAACGGCCTGCCCAACTCCTTCGTGAACATGGGCACGGGCCTGGGGCTGGCGGTGGGCTACCCGCTGATCGGCTACCTGGTGGCCGGCCATGACTGGCAGACCTCGTTCCACGTGCTGGGCCTGATCAATGTGGCCATCGGCATCCCGCTGGTGCTGGCCTTCATCCGCATGCCCCGCGTGGACGCCGGCATGCCGCGCCCGCGCTCGCTGGGCGAGGCGGTGGGCCAGGTCGGCCAGATCGTGCGCGGCGCCATGCACACGCGCTATCTGGTGCTGGTGGCCGTGCTGTCGGCGGCCTTCTTCTCCTACCTCTGGGGCAGCAGCAACTGGCTGCCGGCCTATCTGGAATCGCGCGGCTTTTCGCTGCGCGAGATGGGCTGGCTGGCCTCGCTGCCCCAATACGCCACGGTGCTGGCCGTGCTGGTCGGCGGCATCGTCATCGACCGCCTGCCGCGCCGCCAGGTGCCGCTGATCTTCGTCGGCGGCAGCCTGGGCCTGGCGCTGGCCATCTGGCTGGCCATCCACATGGACGACCGCTACGCGGCGGCCTACTGCCTGATCGCCGCCAACTTCTGCTGGGGCCTGATGAGCCCGGCCATTCCCAGCACCGTGCAGTACTGCGCGCGGCCCGAGCATGTGGCCAGCGCCTACGGCGTCGTCAACGGCACGGCGACCCTGGTGGCGGGCTTCATGCCTGCGCTCATGGGGGCCGTCATCGGCTGGACCTCGCATTCGGCCGGTGGCGGGTTCGTCGCAGGCTTCAGCCTGCTGGTGGGCACGCAGCTGGTGGTCATGGTCTGTGGCCTGGTGCTGTGGCTGCGCGAGCGCGGCCAGGGCGCCGACGGTGCCAGCGATGCCCGGGACACCTCCGCGCGCACGGCCTGATCTGCACTACAGCGCGCCCGCTGCGGCGCACTGCTCCAGAAACGTCACCAGGGCCTGCACGCGCGCCGTGCGGCCCTTGCGCGTGGGCACCAGCAGGGTGACGGGCGCGCTGCCGAAATGCCAGTCGGGCAGCACGCGCACCAGCCGGTCCTCGGCAATGGCCTGCTCCATGTCCCATTGCGAACGCAGCACCAGGCCCAGGCCCTGCTCGGCCCAGTGGCGGGCCACGCCGCCATCGTTGGTGACGTAGGACGGCGTCACGCGCAGGGTCTGGCCGTCCACGGCACGCCGGCTGGTGGCGGGGCGCAGGTGCCACAGCGTCACATCCTCCTCGTTCTCGCGGATGCAGATGCAGGCGTGCTCCAGCAATTCTCGCGGCGTGGCGGGCGTGCCGTGGCGGCGCAGGTAGTCGGGGCTGGCGCACAGCCAGCGGTCATTGGCGGCCAGTTCGCGCGCGACCCAGGAGGAGTCGCGCACCGCGCCGATGTGGACCACGGCGTCGGCATCGTGGCGGTCCGGGAAGGGCGTTTCGCGCAGGTCCAGCTGCAGTTTCAGTTGCGGGTGCTGGCGCGTGAAGGGCACCAGGGCCGGGGCCAGCCGGCTGCGCCCGTAGCCAAAGGGCGCGGCAATGCGCAGCGTGCCGCCCAGCTGGCAGGCATCGCCGTGCAGCGAGTCGCGCAGCTCCTCGATCTGGCCCAGCAGCCGCACGGCCTCGCGGGCGAAGCGCTCGCCCTCGGGCGTCAGCGCCAGGCGCCGCGCGCTGCGGTTGGCCAGGGACAGGCCCAGTTCGGCCTCCAGCCGGCGCAGCCGCATGGACAGGGCGGGCGGTGTCACGTCAAGCGCACGGGCTGCCGCGCTCAGCGAGCTTTCGCGCAGCAGGGCGGCGGCAAGCTGCAGGTCTTCGATGGCAATCATTCAATTTGCCTTAACGATTGATGACGGCGGATTTAACCACGGGCACAGGTTCCATCCGTACAGTTCCAGGCCATGAACACCCCAGCCCCACTGACGGAACCGACCGCCGCCGCCTGGCCCCGTGCCGTGCTTTTCGACCTGCTGACCGCCTTGCTCGACTCCTGGACGGTATGGAACAGCGCTGCCGGCAGCGAGGCCGCAGGGCGCGACTGGCGCGCCGAGTACCTGCGCCTGACCTATGGCTGCGGCGCCTACCAGCCCTATGAAGACCTGGTGCGCGAGGCGGCCCGCAACCGGGGCCTGCCCGCCTCGGCCGCCGACCGGCTGGAGGCGCAATGGGACCAGCTGCAGCCCTGGGATGGCGCGCGCGAGCTGCTGGCCGCCCTGCGCCCGCACTGCCGCCTGGCCGTGGTGACCAATTGCTCCGAGCGCCTGGGTCAGCGTGCCGCTGCGCTGCTGGGCGTGGAGTGGGACGTGGTGGTGACCTCGGAAGCAGCGGGCTTCTACAAGCCCGATCCCCGGCCCTACCAGCTGGCGCTGGACCGGCTGGGGCTGCCTGCGGACCAGGCCGCCTTTGTGGCCGGATCGGGCTATGACCTGTTCGGCACCTCGGCCGTGGGCCTGCGCACCTTCTGGCACAACCGCGTGGGTCTGTCACGGCCCGATGGAGCGCCTGCCGCCGAAGCTGAAGCTTCCACGCTGGCCCCCGCCTTGCCCTGGCTGCGCGGTTTTGCCGCAGGCCGCTGACTGTGCCAAGTCTTTTTCAGGAGCCGCCATGCAAGACACTCTTTTGACGCTGGACACGCCCGCTGCCGTGATCGACCTCGACCGCATGCAGCGCAACATCGCCCGCATGCAGCAGCGCATGGACGCGCAGGGCGTGCGCCTGCGCCCCCATGTGAAGACCAGCAAGAGCGTGCCCGTGGCCGCCGCGCAGCGTGCGGCCGGGGCCTCGGGCATCACGGTCTCCACCCTGAAGGAGGCCGAGCAGTTCTTTGCGGCAGGCACCACCGACATCCTCTATGCAGTCAGCATGGCGCCGCACCGCCTGCCGCAGGCCCTGCAACTGCGCCGGCGCGGCTGCGATCTCAAGCTCATCGTGGACAGCGTGGCGGCGGCCCAGGCCATTGCCGCGTTCGGCCGCGAGCAGGGCGAGACCTTCGAGGTGTGGATAGAGATCGACACCGACGGCCACCGCTCCGGCGTGGGCGCAGACGATACGCCGCTGCTGCTGGCCATTGGCCGCACGCTGCACGACGGGGGCATGCGCCTGGGCGGCGTGCTCACGCATGCGGGCTCCAGCTACGAGTTGGACACGCCCGAGGCGCTGCAGGCCCTGGCCGAGCGCGAGCGCGCCGGCTGCGTGCAGGCTGCCGAGGCCCTGCGCGCGGCCGGCCTGCCGTGCCCCGTGGTCAGCGTGGGCTCCACGCCCACGGCGCTGGCGGCCAGCCGGCTGGACGGCGTGACCGAGGTGCGCGCAGGCGTCTACGTGTTCTTCGACCTGGTGATGCGCAACATCGGCGTGTGCACGGCCGAGGACGTGGCGCTGTCGGTGCTGGCCACCGTGATCGGCCACCAGGCCGACAAGGGCTGGGCCATCGTGGATGCGGGCTGGATGGCCATGAGCCGCGACCGCGGAACGGCCCGGCAGAAACAGGATTTCGGCTACGGCCAGGTCTGCGACCTGCAGGGGCGGGTGATGCCGGGCTTCGTGCTCACGGGCGCCAACCAGGAGCACGGCATCCTGGCCCGGGCCGATGGCACGGCGGAGGCCGACATCGCCACGCGCTTTCCCCTGGGCACGCGGCTGCGCATCCTGCCCAACCATGCCTGCGCCACGGGCGCGCAGTTCCCGGCCTACCAGGCGCTGGCGGCAGATGGCTCGGTGCAAACCTGGGAGCGGCTCCATGGCTGGTGAAAACGGGATCGATCTGCGCCATGCATCGCCGAACCTGCCTGCGCCGGGCGGCCACTACAGCCACACGGCCACGGGCCAGGGGCTGGTCTTCGTGTCAGGGCAACTGCCCATACGGCCCGACGGCACGCGCCTGGTGGATGCCGGTTTCGAGGACCAGGCCCGGCAGGCGCTGGCCAACCTGGCAGCGGCGCTGGAGCTGGCCGGCAGCGGCGTGCCGCGGCTGCTGCAGGTGCGCGTGTACCTGGACGACATGGCGCACTGGCCAGCCTTCGACCGCATCTACGCGGACTGGGCCGGCACGCACCGGCCCGCGCGCGCCGTGGTGCCCACGGGGGCGCTGCATTTCGGGTTGAAGGTGGAGATCGAGGCCGTGGCGCTGGCCTGAAGAAAACCCCGGCCCGAGGGGGCCGGCTGCCGCTACTTCAGCCAGCCGCGCTTGCGGAAGTAGAGCATGGGCCCCACGGCGCTGAGCACCATGAGCGCGATGACGTAGACGTAGCCGAACTCCCATTCCAGCTCGGGCATGAAGCGGAAGTTCATGCCGTAGACGCTGGCGATCAGCGTGGGCGGCAGCAGGGCCACGCTGGCCACCGAGAAGATCTTGATGATCTTGTTCTGGTTGATGTTGATGAAGCCGACCGTGGCATCCATCAGGAAGTTGATCTTGTCGAAGAGGAAGGCCGTGTGGCTGTCCAGCGATTCGATGTCGCGCAGGATCTGGCGCGCTTCCTCGAACTGCTCGGCATTGAGCATCTTGGAGCGCATCATGAAGCTGACGGCGCGGCGCGTGTCCATGACGTTGCGGCGGATGCGGCCGTTCAAGTCTTCCTGGCGCGCGATGGCGCCCAGCACCTCGCGGGCCACGTCGTCGGTCACGTCGCCGGACAGCACCATCTGGCTGGCCTTTTCGAGGTCGTCGTAGATGCGCTCCAGCGTGTCGGCCGAGTATTCGGCGTCGGCGTCGAAGAGCTTGAGCAGCACGTCCTTGGCCTCGTCGATCAGGCCCGGCGCGCGGCGTGCGCGCATGCGCAGCAGCCGGAAGACCGGCACGTCCTCGTCGTGGATGGAGAAAAGCACGCCGCAGCTGCGCAGGTTCTTGTTGTGCTCGTTGACGATGAAGGCCACGCGCACCGAACGCGGGTCCTCGTCATCGTCGATCAGGAAGTCGCTGCGGATGTGCAGCTCGCCGTTGTCTTCCTCGTAGAAGCGGGCCGATTCCTCGATGTCGTCGTCCATCGCATCCTCGGGGATGGACAGCTCGTAGTGCTGCTTGATCCAGCGCTTTTCCTCGACCGTGGGCGACTCCAGGTCCACCCAGATCGGCTTGAAGCGGGACAGCTCCTCCAGCGACTCGATCTCTTCTTGAACCAGGCGGCCATTGGCCAGCGTAAAGATGTTGAGCATAGGCTCACTCCAGGTGTTCTTCTCAGGCGTGCGGGGTATCGGAGGTGCTTTCAACCCCACAGGCCAACCGGGAGTTGAAAGCTACCAACTGGGGTAGGTTTCCACGGAGCTTTCTCCAAGATGCAAAGCGTTGGATTATGCAGCGTTGCGCTGCAGCATGCGGGCCGGCTGCGCTATTCGGAAGCGGCTCCAGGGGGCATCTGGCGGCCTGTCACAAAAGCCTGCGCATGGCACAGGTCGGCCCAGGCGCCGGCCTTGGCCTGGGGGGCGCGCAGCAGGTAGTTGGGGTCGTAGCTGACCACGGCGGGCACGCCCGCAATGCGGTGCGGCTCGGCGCGCAGGCGGCCCAGCGCCTCCTGGCGCTGCAGCACGGCGCGCGCCGTGGCCAGGCCCAGCACCAGCACGCAGGCCGGGCGCAGATCGCGCAGCAGCGCCTCCAGCGATGGCTGCAGCGCCGGGACCTCAGGCGCCTCCTGGCCTTCGGCCGCAGGCTCCACGCGGTGCAGGGCGGCGCTGTACAGGCGCGGATGGTCCTGCAGGTTCAGCGCGCGCAGCATGTTGTCCAGCAGCCGGGCCGCGTCGCCTTCCAGCGCGGTGCGCGCGCAGTCGGGGCCGGGGCGCTGGGCGGGTGGCAGGGGCAGGGAGTTGGCGGGCGGCTCCAGCAGGATCAGCCAGCCGCCTTCGCCGCCATCACCGGCAGGCGGCGTTGCCGCATACACGGGCCGCACGGGGCCCAGGCGCCAGCCCAGCCCCGGGGCGCCGGCGACGGGCTGCTGCACGTAGCGGCGCGGCGGGCGTTCGCGTTCGGGAATGACGGGTGCGGGAGAGGCGTGCACGGGTGCGGGAGGCGGTGGCGCCTGGACAGGCGCCGGTGCAGCAGGCGTCGGGGGGGGCGCCTCCTGCACGGGCGGCGGCACGGGGCGGGCCGCCGGCGGCTCTGCCAGGGGCGCCGCTGCAGGCGCATCGGCGGGCGCAGCCAGGGCCTCGGACAGCACGGCAGGTGCGGTCTCGGGCTCGGGCAGCCAGACGGTGATGCCCATGGCGTGCAGCATGGCCCGCTGGCGGGTGTCTAGATTCAGGGCCATAGCTTGAGGCTCATGAGCACGGCATGCTCGCGCGGGCCGTCGTGCATGGGGTAGTAGTTCTTGCGCAGGCCCACCTCCTGGTAGCCATGCGCGGCGTAGATGCTGCGTGCGCGGACATTGCTCTCGCGCACTTCCAGCCAGATCCATTGGGCCTTGCGCTGGCGCGCCCACAGGGCCAGCGCGTCCAGCAGGATGCGGGCCCAGCCCTGGCGCTGGCGCGACGGGGCCACGGTGATGTTGAGCAGGTGGACCTCGTCGAGCACGATCATGGCGACGAAGTAGCCCACCAGTTCGCCCCGCGCATCGACCAGCAGCTGCGCTTCATTGCCGGCCGCCATGGCATCGATGAAGTTGCCACGGGACCAGGGATGCGAGTAGGCCTGCTGCTCCACGGGCAGCAGCATGTCGAGCGACAGCACGTTCAGCGGCTCGAAGCGCACGCTGTCCCGCTCGGGCGCCGGAGCGTCGGTCAGGGGCGGCTGCGGCCGCGAGGGCTGTGGCGTGTGCGTGCTCATGGTGCGGGTGGGGTGGCCTCTGGAGTGGGCGTGGCCAGGGCCAGCGCGGCGGCGGCCTTGGCAGCCTCCCGCTCGGCCGTGGTCTGCGCGACTTTATCGCGGATGTAGCGCGGCAGGGCCTGGTCGGCCGGCAAGGCGCGGTCGGCCGCCAGCAGGGCCGGGGCCAGGCGCAGCATGGCGGCGGCGGTGGGCAGGGCGGCCAGGTGGCTGGCCTGGGGCGCCAGGCGCTCGCCGTAGGCGGCCAGGGCGTTGCCGGCCACCACGGTGCCGGGCGGAAGTTGCAGGCCCTCGGGCGCGCACAGGCCGAAGTCGCCGCTTTGCTCGCCAATGTCGTTCCAGCGGCCGTCGCTCCAGTGGTAGGCGGCGTGGTAGACCTCGTTCATGCGCGCATCGATCACGGCGATGAGGTCGGTGCAGCCGTATTGCACGCGCGCCTGCTCGGCCACGGCCAGAAGGCTGTCCATGGGCAGCACGGGCACGCGGGCGGCAAAGGCCAGCCCCTGGGCCACGGAGCAGGCCGTGCGCAGGCCCGTGAACGAGCCCGGACCCCGGCCGAAGACGATGGCCTGCAGCTCGGCGAATTCCAGGCCGGCCTGGGCCATCAGCGCCAGGATGGCGGGGATCAGCTCGGTCGAGGTCTGCGGGCCACCGGGGCCGCTGTGCTCCCAGACGGCATCGCCGCGCTGCACGGCGATGGAGAGGGTGTCGGTACTGGTGTCTAGGGCAAGAAGATTCATGGCTTGGGGCAGGCGGCGGTGCCGCAGCAAGTGCAGGATTATCGGTGCCTCGCCCGTCCCGCGCCCGGCAGGGCTGCAATGACCGGCGTAGACTTGCCTGCCATGTTGCATCTTTCGACGTCTTCTTCCCTTATTTCCTCGATTTCCTCCGCCTTCTCACTCGGAACGCCGCGTTCACGCCGGGGCCTGGCGGCCGCGCTGCTGGTGGCGTCTGTCCTGCCCGGCGTGGCAAGCGCCCAGGCAGATGCGCCCACCTCGCCGGCCTCGCTGTCCACCAAGACTGCACGCGAAAGCCGGCTGCCCCCGGCCGTGGAGGCGGCGCTTGCGCGCGCCAAGCTGCCGCGCGACGCGGTCTCGGCCCTGGTGGTCGAGGTCGATGGCCGGGCCGCCCCGCGCCTGGACTGGCAAAGCCATGTGGCCATGAACCCCGCCTCGGTCATGAAGCTGGTCACCACCTATGCGGCGCTGGACCAGCTGGGTCCCGCACATGTCTGGCGCACGCCCGTCTTCCTGGGCGGGCCGGTGCAGGACGGCGTGCTGCGCGGGCCGCTGTACATCCAGGGGCAGGGCGATCCCAAGCTCGTGATGGAGCGGCTTTGGCTGATGCTGCGCCGCCTGCAGGGCATGGGCATCAAGGTCATCGTGGGCGACATCGTGCTGGACCGCAGCGCGTTTTCCGTGAGCGGCCATGACGCGGCCACCTTCGACAACGAACCCTGGCGCCCCTACAACGTGGCGCCCGACGCGCTGCTGGTCAACTACAAGGCGGTGACCGTGGGCTTCACGCCCGACGCGGCGGCGGGCGTGGCGCGGCTGCAATACGATCCGCCGCTGGCCGGCATCCAGCAGCAGGAAACCGTGCCGCTGGCGCCGGCCGGCAGCGAATGCGGCGACTGGCGCGCCCGGCTGCAGCTGGACATGACCGACCCGCTGCGCATCGCCTTTGCCGGCCCGTTCCCGGCCAGCTGCGGCGACAAGAGCTGGTCGCTGGCGCCGGCCCAGCCCGAGGCCTTCGCGGCCCGCGCCATCGAGGGCATGTGGCGCGAGCTGGGCGGCAAGCTCACCGGTACCGTGCACGACGGCCGCGTGCCGGCCGGGCTGCAGCCAGCGTTCCAGAGCGAATCGCCCTCGCTGGCCGAGGTGGTGCGCGACATCAACAAGTACAGCAACAACGTCATGGCCCAGCAGGTGTTCCTGACCATGGGCATGCAGCGCACGGGCGTGGCCAGCTTCGAGTCCTCGCGCCAGGCCCTGGGCCAGTGGTGGCAGGCGCGCTGGGGCGCGGCCGAGCAGCCCGTGGCCGACAACGGCGCGGGCCTGAGCCGCGAGGCGCGCATCACCGCCTCGGGCCTGGGCCGCATGCTGCAGCAGGCCTGGGCCTCGCCGGTGATGCCGGAGTTCGTGGCCTCCATGCCCATCGTCGGCGTGGATGGCACGCTGCGCCGCAGCCTCAGCCGGGCCCAGGGCATGGCGCATCTGAAGACCGGCACGCTGCGCGATGCCTCGGCCCTGGCCGGCTATGTGGACGGGGCCAGCGGCCGCCGCTACGTGCTGGTGGCCATGGCCAACCACGCCAACGCCCCGGCCGCGCGCGCGGCCTGGGATGCGCTGGTGGACTGGACGGCGCGCGACCGCTGACCGGGCGCCTTCGCGTCTTGTGCAGGGCCTGCTTTCGCAGGCCCTTTTTCATTGTTTTTCCAGCAAGGACGTTGTCCTACCCACGGGCGATGCGGCGGTCCTTATCGTCTGTTCGCCCGCGTGCGAATTGCCTTGTCGGCGTGCGATTCCTATCCGTAGTTGCCCGGTGTCGCCAATGCGCAAGTGTCGTTACGATGGCTTTAGCAAAAAAGCACGGTCGTGCTATTCATAACACTTCACGGAGATTCCATCTTGGCAAATCGTTATCGAATCCTCGCGGCCGCTCTGGCCACGGCCGGCCTGCTGGCCGCATGCGGCGGCGGCAGCGGCGCTGACACCACCCCCCGCGCCAAGATCACCTCCGTCAAGGTGATGGGCGACAGCCTCTCCGACAGCGGCACCTTCGGCTACAAGTTCACCGTGCAGAACGCCACGCTGACGGGCGCCGGCTCCAACCAGGTCTGGGCCGAGCGCGTGGCGGGCCTGTACAACATCTCCCTGTGCCCGCGTTTCAACGGCACGGCCTTCACGCCCAACACGGCCTGCAACAACTACGCCGTGGGCGGTGGCCGCATCAACTACACCAGCGCGCCCACGGCGCCCATCTCCATCACGCAGCAGATCCTGCTGGCGGGTGCGGCGGGCTTCACGGCCGATGACCTGGCGGTGATCGACGGCGGCGCCAATGACGCGGCCGACGTGGTCGGCGCCTTCCTGGCCGCCTCCAGGGACCAGGGTGCGAGCTTCAAGGCCCTGCTGTCCACCAAGATCGACGCGGCCACGCTGGGCGCGCTGCTGCAGCAGGGCCAGGCCGGCATGGCCCAGGCCGGTGGCCTGTACATGCAGAACCTGGCCAAGGGCTTTGTCTCCAGCATCCAGACCAATGTGCTGGGCAAGGGCGCCACGCGCGTGGCCATCCTCAACGTGCCCGCCATCACGCTGACGCCGCGCTTCCAGCTGGTGCTGCAGTCCGTGGCCCAGCAGCAGGGCTCGGCCGCCGCCGCGCAGCTGGAGACCGTGTTCGACGGCTGGGTCAAGGCCTTCAACCAGCAGGTCGCGGCCGGTTTCACGGGTGAGAACCGCGTGGCCATCATCGACTTCTACAGCGAGTTCCGCCAGCAGATGGCCGACCCCGCCCAGTACGCCTACACCAACGTGAAAAAGCCGGCCTGCCCGGCCACCGGCGTGGGCGCCGACGGCCTGCCCACCTACAGCTTCCCGACCTGCACCGAGGCCGCGCTGTCCGCCTCCATTCCCGTGGGCGAGACCAGCGCCAACTGGTGGAAGAGCTATGCCTTTGCCGACAGCTTCCACCCCACGCCTTACGGCCACCAGCAAATGAGCCAGCTGGCCTCCCGCACCCTGGCCCGCGCCGGCTGGCTGTGATAGCAGACACGCAGCACGAGGAGACACATCCATGAAGACATTCCTGCGTATCACCGCCGCCGTGGCCATGGCCACGGCCTGCATGGCCGCCACCGCCCAGTCCGCCGGCACCTGGAGCGTGCGCCTGGGCGCCACGCGCATCGATCCCCAGACCAGTAGCGGCTGGCTGAGCACGCCCAGCTTCCCCGACACCCGCGTGGACGTGAAGGCCAACAGCCAGCTCACGGGCGGCGTGACCTACATGGTCACCAACAACTGGGCCATCGACGTGCCCGTGGGTCTGCCGTTCAAGCACGACTTCGTGGGCGATGGCGCCATCTCCGGCACGGGCAAGCTCGGCCGCACCAAGGTGCTGCCCGCCACCGTGTTCGCGCAGTACCGCTTCGGCGAGGCCAACTCCGCCTTCCGCCCCTACCTGGGCCTGGGCGTGACCTATGCCAAGTTCTTCGGCGAGCGCACCACGGCCTCCCTCAACGGCCTGACCGGTGGCACGCTGGCCAACCCCACCACGGCCTCGGTGGACAGCAAGTGGGGCCTGACGCCGCAGATCGGCTTCGTCTACAGCTTCAACGAGCGCTGGTTCCTGGACGTGGCCTACTACAAGAGCTTCCTGAAGACCACGGCACACCTGTCCTCGGGCCAGAGCGTGTCGCTCAAGCTGAACCCGAACGTCTACGCCATCGGCATCGGATACCGCTTCTGACAGGTCGCAGTCCCCAAAGAAAAACCAGCCCGCGGGCTGGTTTTTTCATGGAGCGGGCCTGCGCCTACTTGGCCGTGGGCATCACGAATTCCGCGCCCTTGGGCGTGCTCTCGGGCCAGCGCTGCATGATGCTCTTTTGGCGGGTGTAGAAGCGCACGCCTTCCTCGCCGTAGGCATGCATGTCGCCGAACAGGCTGCGCTTCCAGCCGCCGAAGCCGTGCCAGGCCATGGGAACGGGAATCGGCACGTTGATGCCGACCATGCCGACCTCGATGCGGCGGCCGAACTCGCGCGCCACGTTGCCGTCGCGTGTGAAGCAGGCCACGCCGTTGCCGAACTCATGGTCGTTGACCAGCTGCACGGCCTCGGCGAAGTCCTTGGCGCGCACCACGGCCAGCACGGGGCCGAAGATCTCTTCCTTGTAGATGCGCATGTCGGGCGTGACATGGTCGAACAGCGTGCCGCCCAGCCAGAAGCCGCCCGAGGTGTCGGTGCCCGTGGCGGCGCCGGCCGCCTTGCCGTCGAAGCCCCGGCCATCGACCAGCAGCTGCGCGCCTTCCTTGACGCCCAGGTCGATGTAGCCGCTGATGCGATCGTGTGCGGCGCGGGTCACGATGGGGCCCATTTCCGCGGCCAGGTCCTCGCCGTCCAGCACCTTCAGGGCCTTGGTGCGCTCGATCAGGCGCGGCAGCAGCTGGTCGGCCACGTCGCCCACCAGCACGGCCACGCTGATGGCCATGCAGCGCTCGCCGGCCGAGCCGTAGCCGGCGCCGATCAGTGCGTCCACGGCCTGTTCGATATCGGCGTCGGGCATGACCACCATGTGGTTCTTGGCGCCGCCCAGAGCCTGCACGCGCTTGCCGTGGCGGGCGCCCGTCTCGTAGATGTAGTTGGCAATGGGCGTGGAGCCGACAAAGCTCACGGCCTTCACCTGGGGATGCTCGATCAGCGCATCCACGGCTTCCTTGTCGCCCTGGACCACGTTGAACACGCCGTCGGGCAGGCCGGCCTGCTTGAGCAGGTCGGCGATCAGCAGCGAGGGCGTGGGATCGATGGGGCTGGGCTTGAGCACGAAGGTGTTGCCCGCCGCAATGGCCACCGGGAACATCCACATCGGCACCATCACGGGGAAGTTGAACGGCGTCACGCCCGCCACCACGCCCAGCGGCTGGCGCAGCGTCCAGTTGTCGATGCCGGTGGAGACCTGGTCGGTGAAATCGCCCTTGAGCAGCTGCGGGATGCCGCAGGCGAACTCCACGATGTCGATGCCGCGGCTGACCTCGCCCTGCGCATCGGTGAAGACCTTGCCGTGCTCGGCCGTGATGGCGTGGGCCAGTTCGTCCTTGTGCTGGTTGAGCAGCTCGAGGAAGCGGAACATCACGCGCGCCCGGCGCAGCGGCGGCGTGTCGGCCCACTTGGGGAAGGCCGCCTGGGCGGCCGCCACGGCGGCATCGACATCGGCGCGCGAGGCCAGGGCCACGCGGCCCGTGACCTGGCCGGTGGCCGGGTTGGTCACGTCCTGCTCGCGGCCGCTGGCACCTGCCGTGCGCTGGCCGTTGACGTAATGGACGATGGAAGCGAAGGAGGTGTTTGCGGTGTTCATGCCAGCCAGTCTAGGAGTGCGCCTTCGGCCTGCCTAGGCGCTGCGCTTGAATTGATTGTTCATTTTGCTGAACAATCTCTGCATGGCAAATGAAAAACCCGATGCCAAGGCCGAGGC
The DNA here is from genome assembly GCF_016428765.1 of Delftia sp. ASV31. Classification (NCBI taxonomy): domain Bacteria; kingdom Pseudomonadati; phylum Pseudomonadota; class Betaproteobacteria; order Burkholderiales; family Comamonadaceae; genus Delftia; species Delftia sp. ASV31. The sequence goes on along the minus strand of NZ_JAELTK010000016.1, from coordinate 3,886 downwards.
CTTGTGGAGCCACCTGCACTGGCTGGTCGTGCTGGAGCAGCAAGGCAGCTTCACCTCGGCCGCCGCGCGCCTGGGCGTGAGCAAGGCGGCCATGAGCCAGCGCGTGGCCGAGCTGGAGCGCGCGGCCGGCGTGGCCCTGGTCACACGCACCACGCGCAGCGTGCGCCTGACCGAAGCGGGCCAGCGCCTGGTGGACGAGACGCGCGGCGCCTTCGAGCACATCGCCGACAGCTTTGCGGGCGTGCGCGACCTGGCTGCCGAGCCGCGCGGCCTGCTGCGCGTGACCGCGCCCGTGGCCTTCTCGCGCCAGCAGCTCATGCCCCGGCTGCCGGCCTTCCTGCGCGCCCATCCGCAGATCCGGCTGGAGCTGGACCTGTCTGACCACCTGCGCTCGCTGGCGATGGAGGGCTTCGACATCGCCGTGCGCCATGCCTCCACCCCGCCCGAAACCCATGTGGCCTGGGCGCTGGCGCCCACGCGCTCGCTGCTGGTGGCCAGCACGGACTACCTGGCCGCGCACGGCACCCCGGCCACCCCGCAGGACCTGGCCGCGCACCAGTGCCTGCACTACCCGCGCACCCAGGGCGCCATGGCCTGGAGCTTCGTGCCCGCCTATGCCGGTGCGTACGCCGGTGCGGACGCCAGTGCAGACGCCAGTGCAGACGCAGTACGCACCGTCGTGCCCGTGGCCGGCGGTTTTGCCGCCAACAACAGCGAAATGCTGCGCGATGCCGCCATGGCAGGCCTGGGCATCGCCCTGGTGCCCGACTTCAGCGCCCAGTCGGGCCTGGCCTCCGGCCACCTGCGCGAGGTGCTGCCCGGCTGGCGGCCCGTCGACGCCTTCGGCGAACAGCTGTTCGCCATCCGCCCCTACGCCAGCCACGTGCCGCGCGCGGTGGCGGTGTTCGTGGAGTTCCTGCGGGCGTCGTTTGCGGCAGGGTTCATTCGGTGAAGGCTGCTGCCCCTCAGGCCTTGATCCCCAGCTTGTCCACCAATTGCTTGAACACCGCGTTGTCGCGGTCGATCACGGCCTTGAATTCGGGCTGGTCCAGGTAGCCCTCGCCCATGTTCTGCTTGGCCATGGTTTCGCGCAGGACGGGGTCCTTGAGGGTCAGGGCCATGGCCTTGCGCAGGGTCTGGACCACGGCGTCGGGCGTGTTGCGGGGCACGGCCAGGCCTCGCCAGCCGCCGATGAGCAGGTCGATGCCGCGCTCCTTGAGCGTGGGCACGGCTTCCCAGCCGGCCTGTATGCGCTGCTCGGCCATGATGGCCAGCGGGCGGATCTTGCCGGCCGCCACATAGGTGGCCACCTCCACGGGCGTGACGGCCACGGCCTCGATGTGGCCGCCCAGCAGGTCGAGCACGGCAGGGTTGGCGCCGCGGTAGGGCGCGTGGTTGAACTTCACGCCCGCCTTGTCCTGCAGCGCGGCGGCGGCCAGGTGGCCCAGCGAGCCCGGGCCGGCGTTGCCGATGCGCACCGCTGCCTCGTCCTTGCGCGCGGCGGCGATCAGTTCCTCGATGCTGCGATAGGGCGAGTCGGCACGCACGGCGATGGTGGCGGGGTCGGCGTTCAGGCGGGCCACGGGCAGCACGGCGTCGGAGCTGATCTTGGTCAGTCCCATGTGCGGGATCATGGTCAGCTCGACGGTGATGATGCCGATCTTGTAGCCGTCCGGCCTGGCATTGGCCAGCTCGGTCCAGCCCACGGCGCCGCTGGCGCCTGCGCGGTTGAGCACGATCAGGTCCTGCGGCAGGTGCTTGCGCGCCACCTCGGCCAGCGCGCGTGCCAGCACGTCGGTGCCGCCGCCAGCGGCAAAGGGCACGATGAGTTCAATGGGGCGCTGGGGCCAGGCGCCGGCCGGTGCCTGCGCCATGGCGGGCAGGACCGGCGTTGCGGCCAGGGCGGTCAGCGAGTGGATGAATTGGCGGCGGGATGCGAGGGTCATGGCTTGTCTCCGGGATCTTTTTTATGTGGCGATGTCTGCGCTTCAATCCATTTTGATGTTGGCGGCCTTGATCACGCCGCTCCACAGCGCCTGTTCCGAGCGCACGAAGCCTGCGAACTGCTGCGGCGTCATCTCCATGGGCTGTATGCCGATCTCTTCGAGCTTGGCACGCGTTTCGGGGTGGCGCAGGGCGGTGGCCAGGCTTTTGTTCAGGCGCTCGGTGAGCGCGGGGCTCAGGTGGGCGGGGCCGACGAAGCCCTGCCAGGCATAGGCTTCGAAGCCGGGCACGCCGGCTTCGGCCATGGTGGGCACGTCGGGCAGGATGGGCAGGCGCTGGGGCGTGGCCACGGCCAGCACGCGCAGCTTGCCCGCGCGGATGGCCGAGATGCTGGGCGGCAGGTCCACGAACATGGACTGGATCTGTCCCGCCATGAGGTCCTGCAGCGCCGGGGCCGAGCCCTTGTAGGCCACGTGCAGGATCTGGGTGCCCGTGCGCTGCTTGAACAGCTCCAGCGCCACGTGCAGCGGCGAGCCCGGCCCCGACGAGGCCGAGGAGATGCCGCCCGGCTCCTTGCGCGCCATGGCCAGGAATTCCTGCACGTTCTTCGCAGGGAAGGACGGATGCACGGCCAGCACCAGCGGCATGCGGCCCAGGCCGCCGATGTAGCTGAAGTCCTTGCCCGCGTCATAGCTCAGGCGCGCATACATGGCGGGGTTGAAGGCCAGCGTGCCCGAGTCGGCCGTGCCCAGCGTGTAGCCATCGGCCGGGGCGCGTGCGATCAGCGTGGCACCGATGATGCTGGCCGCGCCGGGGCGGTTGTCCACCACCACGGGCTGGCCCAGGCCCTTGCCCATCTGCACGGCCAGCTGGCGCGCGATCACGTCGGTGGTGCCGCCCGGTGCGTAGGGCACCACCCATTTGACGGGCTGGGTGGGCCAGGCTGGCGCACTCTGGGAGGACGGGGCTGGGGCGGATTGCGCCTGGGCGGTGCCCATGCCCAGCGTCAGCAGGGCGCAGGAAAGCCAGGCCTGGCGGTGCAGGGCCATTGGGTTGAACAGCATTTTTTGTCTCCGGTGGTTTTTATGGGTGTCTGCTGCGCCGTGCGTCAGCGCGGCCGCAGCATCCATTCGTGCGCGGGGTCGTTGCGGAAGGCCCAGCGCCGCTCGGGCCCGGCCATGGTGTTGAGGTAGTAGAGGTCGTAGCCGTGCGGGGCCACGCAGGGGTGGTAGCCGCGCGGCACCATCACGGTGTCGCGGTGCTCCACCGCCATGGCCTGGTCGATGCTGCGGTCATCGGTGTAGACGCGCTGGAAGGCAAAGCCCTGGCTGGGGTTGAGCAGGTGGAAGTAGGTCTCCTCCAGCACGGTCTCGGCGTCCGGCGCGGCGGGGTCGGCGCTGTCGTGCTTGTGCGGCGGATAGCTGGACGAGTTGCCTGCAGGCGTGATGACCTCGACCACCAGCAGGGACTCGGCCGCCTCGGTCTCGGGCAGGATGTCGCAGACATGGCGCGTGTTGCTGCCCTGGCCGCGCACGCTGCGGCGCATGCTTTCGGGCGCGATCACGCGCGTGGCATGGCGGCCCGTGGCGGGTGCGGCGCTCAAGGCAACGTCGGCCGGGCCGCGCGCCGTGATGCGCAGGCTTTGGCCGGGCGGCACGTAGACGGCCGTGGGCGCACCCTCCTCGAACACGCTGGCGCGGCTGCCCAGGGCGCTGAACGCCTGGCTGCCGACCTGCACATCCACCTGGCCGGTGAGCACGGTGATGCAGTATTCAAGCGGGCCCGTGGACAGCTCCTCCTGCTCGCCCGCCTGCAGCCTCAGGGCCTTGAAGTGGATGTGCTTCCAGCCCGCGCTGGCGGGCGTGATGTCGGTGACGACGCGGCCGGGCGCGGCCTTGACGAGAAGGCTCATTGGGAGACCTTCGCCCTCACGGGCTGCGGT
>NZ_JAELTK010000169.1:0-3255 GCF_016428765.1 Delftia sp. ASV31 | reverse complement strand
CCCCCCCCCCCCCCCCCCCCCCCCCCCCCCCCCCCCCCCCCCCCCCCCCCCCTTTTAGATGTGTATAAGAGACAGGCACCGGGCAGGTCCTCCTCGTCGTCAACATCATCCACGTTGACCGGATTCCGAGCCATCACCTCATCGCGCATCTTCCGAGCAATCTGGGTGAAGGTGTCCTCCTCCGCGCCGAGAGTCTCGTAGCGCGGACCGAACAACCAAGTGTTGCTCTCGATAACCTTCTGAAGGTCGGGCGTCTCAAGGACTTCTCGGTAGTGCACGTTCATCACGTGCCGCAGCTGCTCCACAGCCATGGCCCGTCGTTGCAGTACTTCGATGCTCGCAACGATGTTCTCGAACGTCGCGTTCTTGAGCTGGTTCGCGAGGTTTTGAACCGACTTCGCATCGAGGTCAAGCGCACCCTCGAGCACGTCGAACAGAGCGTCGTTCTCATTGGAGACCGCAAGTCGGTCAAGGAGTCGAATGATGAGCTTCGCCTGCTTCTTGCTGGCGGTTTGAAAGACGCGCGGCTCGGCAATGTAGATGTTCCGCACCAAATCGCGAGTGTGCTGGTGTCGCCATGCTTTTTCCGCCTCATCAAGCCCTACGTAGGCCGGGAAGTAGCCTTCATCCTCGTAGCCCTGCACAACCTCCTCAGCCTGTAAGCGAAGGAACTCGTCGTAGATGGACTGACCAAGCCGGTCCAACTGAGTCCTGAACTTTTTCCAGACTGGGGACGCCGGCGTATGCGCTTCAGGATTGAACAGGTCCTGTTCTTGCGAGAAGGTGTCAGCCCAAGATGACTTCACGCAGACGCTGGTGAAGAAGTTAGGTTTTTGGTTGAGCGTGCTCAGCACCTTGAAGACCAGCTCCCCGCTGGAGTTCAGCAGGTAGAGATATGACTTTTCCGATGTTGGACGTTGCTCCCACCGGATGACCTGGGCTTCGAAGACTTCGTTGTCTGCAGAAATGGCCTGCACGAATTCCTCGTGTCTCGGCACCTCCACAGCTTCGCCATTCAGGAACAACCGTTTCGCTTTGTGCACGGCGAGGTACCAGCCGAACTCAACGGCAAACATCTCCCGGAGCTTGTCCTTTGTCGGCAGGACACCGGTGAAGTGAGTGAGTTCTACCAGCGTGCCGTGGCCGTGGGACAGCACCTCTTGCTTCTGGTCAGCTTCCTCGATGAGCCAAGCCTCAAAGTCTTTGATAGTTGGCTCGGCGACCTCAATTACCGCGTCGACATTTTTGAACTTGGTGAACCACGTGGCGTTGCGGCATAGCTTATGGAAGGCAAGACGACCGCGACCGTGCTGCCCCTTAAGCGATAAGTTTGCCTTCTTCGAGGAGTCGTTGAAGTTGCCAAAGGTGTCGTCCAGAGTGGCGAATTCGATACCGTCACCGTTGTCCAGAACGACGACCCGTTCCACGCCGTGCAGCTCGTTCTCAACCACATTGACGGTAACTAAGCTCGCGCCGGCATCGAATCCATTCCAGACCAGCTCGAAGAGGGGCTGCCAGAGCTCGTCGTTCCCGAAGTGCTTCTTGATGCCCGAATTGCCGATAGCTGCACTTCCCTTGAAACCATTCTTCTTCGCCATGCGACGCCCCTTCTTTTGGGCAATGATTTTGCACTGCCGACTGCGCCACATGGTCCATCTCCGACCATTAGAACTGGAGATGTCTGATGACATATCTTGCACCATGTGCCCCGACCTTGGCCTCGTGCTTGTTCACTGCAACGGAGCGGCTTCGCGCCTACGCTCGCCTTTTCGCTAAGACTTTTGAGAACGACCGCAGAATTTGCGTATGTGGCATGTTGGGCGCCGAGACCGACGCTCTCCCCGAGGGCATCCGGGCCGAGGTGGGGAAGTCCTTCAAGCTCAGCGCTGCTTGGCTCGAAAGCGTAATTGCGCAGGGGCAGGGCGCTGGCGAGCTGCGGCCTGAGCAGCCTGCTTCGAACTTGAGCGCCTTGTGGCTAGGCGCTCTTGAAGGCTCGATGCTTGTCGGCCGTGGCCTTGGCGGCTATCAGAGCCCCGACGCGATTGCTGAGACGCTCATGGCCAGTTGGAAAAAGTAAAGCTCCCAAAGACCCCGTTTGCTCGGCTGCACGTACGGTCCGTCGTGCGTTCCTGCCACCATGTATTGGTTGCAAGTTTGGGCTCTCAGGAAGTCTTCGTCAGCCCTCCGTAAGCTCGATAATCAGCTATCGGGCCCTTGAGGTGGCTCACCAACAAACCGAGTATGCCGATGAATTTGAAAGAGTTGCTCGCAGCCAAGGCTGCGCTGGATGCTGAAATTGCCGCAGCGAGAAAGACGGAATCCACGGAAGCGCTGCGACGTGTCCACCAGCTCGTGAACGAGTTTGGCTTCACATCCCAGCAAGTTTTCCCCCTCGTAGGCCTCAAGGCGAAAAACAAGGGTGAGGCGAAGTACCGCAATCCAGAGACCGGTGCGACATGGACAGGCCGAGGCAAGCCACCAGCTTGGATTCTCGATAAGAACCGCGACGATTTCTTGATTGCTCAGCCAGAACCCGAAGCCGGCGACCGGGCCCCATACCTTGCTGAAATGGCTGCAGCTGCGGGTCGCAACCAAGCTTCACGCTGAAGCCACGCGGCGTGCGGCACTCGTAAGCGCCACCCGCGGACACGACCACTGGAGCAAATACCACTCGTCAGTGGTCATCTGGTGCCTGAGAACAGGTCCTGGTGGGCCATTCGCCGCGTTATGGCCCTCCCAACACCCTCAACACGGAGGGGACCTGCTCAGGTCGAAAGCCTTGCCCGAGTTCACACAGGAACAACCGCCCGGCAGCGTCATGCCTTGAGCCAATCAGTCCAGTTCCACTCTCGACATCGTCGAGAATTCCATAGTTCTTGGGCTGGCCATGCACCTCCATCCAAGCATCGATTGCTTGAAGTCTCGTTTGTCCCACGGTCTGCGGTGCCTCCCCGAACGGGTGAAGTTGCTCTGCCAGAAGCGCCGCATCTGTGCGCTGGAACAGTTGTCGGGCCGAGGCAAGGTCGAGAAACCGCAGCCATGTCGTCGTAAGCACGATGGCGGGCTTGGCTTGTGCCACGACTAAGAGCAGGGCTGCCAGAGCAGGTGGGTGCCATAGGTGACGATGAAGGTCTGCCGGCTGTGGACGCAGCAGCAGATGGCGTCCACCGTATGGCGTTCCCCTGTCTCTTATACACATCTAAAAGGGGGGGGGGGGGGGGGGGGGGGGGGGGGGGGGGGGGGGGGGGGGGGGGG
>NZ_JAELTK010000168.1:0-3186 GCF_016428765.1 Delftia sp. ASV31 | reverse complement strand
AGATGTGTATAAGAGACAGTGCATATACTCGTATCACGGAATTCAAGCATTTGACTGGCCAGCAGCATAGCGGTACGTCCATTGTGCGAGAGTACCCGCAAGCCGAAGGTGATCCCTACTATCCAATCCCCAGCGATGACAGCGAGGCGTTGTTCAAGCGCTATCAGGAGCTGGCAGAAGCCGAGACAGGTGTGACATTCGTGGGGCGGCTGGCCGAGTACCGTTACTACAACATGGACCAGGTGGTGGCGGCTGCACTGGCTGCAGCACAGCGTTTGTCGCAGCAGTTGATGGGCGGAGACTGAGCCTGGAATGGCAATGCGCATCGCTTTTCTATGCAAACGCCGCTATATGGGCAAGGATGTGATCCTTGACCGTTATGCGCGGCTCTATGAAATTCCTCGGCAACTTGCCGTGCTGGGGCACGAAGTACGCGGCTACTGCCTGGACTACCACACCAGGCAGGCAGATGCTGAGGTGTCTTGGCGGCATCAGACTGACGCAGGCAGTCTGTTATGGGCCAGCGAGTCGGTCCACGGGCTTTCCTTGCCACGGTTGGCACGATACCCGTGGCATCTGTTGGACCAGCTGGAGAGGTTTCGGCCGCAGGTGTTGGTGGGGGCATCCGATATTCCGCACGTGGCGCTGACCGGCTGGTTGGCCAGGCGTCTGGGCTTGCCTTATGCCGTGGATCTTTACGACAACTTCGAAGGCTTTGGCCAAGCGCGCATTCCCGGCTTTGTTCCGGCGCTTCGCAAGGCCACCCGCAATGCTTCGCTGGTTGTGACAACCAGCGAGCCGCTGCGGCAGATGGTCTTGAAGGACTATGGTGCCCAAGGGCAAGTCGTTTCCATGCCCAGTAGCGTCGATCTGCAGGTTTTCTGCCGAGGTGACAAGTCGGAAGCACGCCGGCGCCTGGGCCTGCCTGAAGACCTGGTGCTGATCGGCACGGCAGGAGGGTTGCACAAGGACAAAGGTGTGGAGCCGCTATACCGGGCATGGGCAAGCATTGCTGCCCGGCATCCCACTGCACGCCTGGTTCTGGCGGGCCCTTATCGGCCCGAGCTACCCCCGCCGCAGGGAGATCGCGTCCACTACCTGGGCCATCTGGACCATGCCCAGGTGGCGGATCTGTTCCGGGCTCTGGATGTGGGTGTCATCTCCATTCTGGATACGCCGTTCGGACGCTACTGTTTCCCGCAGAAGGCCTATGAAATGCTGGCTTGCGGACTGAGCGTTGTGGTGGCTGACATCGGCGAGATGTCGGCGCTGTTCGCGCGGACGCCACAGATCATGTTTCCTCCGGGCGACGCCGACGGTCTGGCACGGGCTTTGGAGCATCAACTGAGCATGCACGTGGATTCCAGGATTCCGGTACAGGGCTGGCCGGATCTGATTGCGGGCATAGAGCCTATTTTGCTGCGGATGGCAGAGCAAAGCACTGCCTCGGGTCGCAGCTAATGGTCTAGTGGCAGGCCGGCCTGCTTCAGCAACTGACTGTAGCGAGCCGCCACATGCTCCCAGCCTAGCCGTTCCAGCAGTGCTGCGCGCATGGCCAGTGCTTGCTTGCCCGCGGTCTCGGGTGCTTGCAGGCGGCCCAGAATTGCCGCTGTCAATGCGCCGCTGTCACGGGGGTCTACCATGCATTCTTGTGCATGTGGTCCGAAGATATCCTGTAGGCCTTCCACATTGCCCGCAACGGCCGGGCAGCCGCAGGCCACGGCCTCCATGAGCGCAACGGGCAGACCTTCCTGGTCACCGGACTCGGCCCGCACGAAAGGTGCCACAAACAGAGCGGCGCTCTGATAGAGCTGCGGCAGGTCCTTCTGGGCCACTGCTCCCAGAAAGCGCACGCTTTGCTGTAGATCAAGTTCCATCACCCTGTGTTTGAGTTGCGCCTCGTCAGGCCCGAAACCTGCGATGGTCAAATGCAGGTCGGGTTGGGCCCGGAGCAGCGCAGGCAAGGCGTCAAGCAGATAACGCAGCCCCTTTTTTTCAACGAGTCGTCCTACGAACAGCAGCTCGTTGCGTGACCGCTGCGCTGCATTACCTGGCACGAAGCGGTTTGCCATATCCACGCCCATGGGTACGACAGAGACTTTGTCCGTGTCTCCTCCCAGCTGTCCTATTGCTGTGCGCATGGCCGTGCTGACCACGGTTGCGGAATGGGCGCGGCGCAGTACTGTGCGCTTGAGCGCCTGCAAAGGCCCGCCGCGCAGCGCATACAGATCAGCACCATGAGAGGTGACGACAAAGGTGGGCCTGGATCCAGGCAAGCGCTGCAGCATGGCTGCGATAAGGCCTTGGGGGATCAGCCAGTGCGCGTGGATTGATGCGATCCGGTGTTGTTGGCATAGCCTCCAAGCCTGCCAGGCTTGCATCAGCACGAAGCCTGGCACCAGCAGCAGCTTCCAGCGGTCATTGCGCAGGTTGGTAACAATGCCGCCGTTGTTCACCAGCGTCTGCAGGCGCTCCGGGGCATAGCGGTAGCGAATGACTTCCACGCCATCCATGGTTTCGGTTGGCTTGGCTCCCGCTGCATGAGGACAGAGCACGATGACACGGAAGTCTGAGCATAGCCTGCGTGACAGCTCATGGACAAAACCTGGCTCCGGATCGTCTGTCCATCGCGGGTATGTAGAAGCCAGTACAAGCAGAACTGGCTTGGGGCTGGATACGCTGCTCACTTACGGTCCTGGTACATCAGCGCGGTGATCTGTTCGGAGATCAGTCCCATCAGAAATACCATGACGCTGCCACTGTAGAGCAGAGCGCTCATGTTCGTGAAGCGGCCCTGGTGCCACCAGGTCCAGCCGTACCAACCGGAAGCCAGCAGGAACATGCTCAAGGCAACCGGAGCGAAAATCTTCAGCGGCGAGAACAGGGTGCCGATCTTGAAAATAATCAGCAGGAAGCGCGCCCCATCTCGAAGCAGTCGGATATGGCTTGTACCGATACGGGGCGCTGCATGTATGGGAATGTAGGCTACCGAGTAGCCAGCACGAAAGAATGCCATCGTGCTGGTGGTCGGGTAGGAGAATCCATTGGGCAGTAAGTAAAGAAATTCGCGAAATTTGCTGGTACGAACGGCTCGGAAACCGGAGGTGAGGTCTTCTACGCGATGGCCTGTCATCCAAGTAGCAAGCCTGTTGTACAAGCCATTGGCCCTGTCTCTTATACACATCT
>NZ_JAELTK010000167.1:0-3411 GCF_016428765.1 Delftia sp. ASV31 | reverse complement strand
CCCCCCCCCCCCCCCCCCCCCCCCCCCCCCCCCCCCCCCCCCCCCCCCCCCCCTTTTAGATGTGTATAAGAGACAGGTTCTTTGTGTCATCTCGATTGGTGGCGTGGTGGGGGGCGACATAGGTGCCATCTTTGCGGGTGTAGCCCTGGACAGAGTGGCTGCTTGACGAGCCACCGCTGTGCGAGCCGGAGTAGCTGTGGGAGCTGCTGCTTCCCCGGCTCGAACCCCCTCCGCTGTGGCCACCTCCGCCTTTGGCCAGCGCCAATGTGCATGCCGAAATTGCCGCTATCAGGATCACTGTTTTCTTCATTCTGACTCCCTTTAAACGTTCGAATGGACGCACCGGTATGGGGCGTCTGTGACATTCTGCTACAGGTGTCGGATGAGAACTGTTGGCTTTTTACGATGCGGGAATGGCTTTGTCGACAGAGGGTGTCAGCTGCTGCTGAGCGCCTGCGCTGAGCACCAGGGACACCAGCGCGATTCAAGAGAGTTCGAGTGCTTTGGTCGTGTGGTAGCTCTATGTGCCCTCTGAGCGCTACTGGGGCGGTAGTTGCCGACATGGGCGATCGCCAGCGCTCCAGAGGGGGTTCGGACAACCCCTAACTCGGCGCTTGGTTTTGGGGCGTGCCTGTGGGGTACAACAGGTTCAGCGCATTTTTTCGCACAGTTTTACCCGGGGTGTCGCCATGCCAGATTCCATCCAAAGTCCATGCCCCTTGTGCAATCTCCCCTGCATTGCCTACCTCGAAGACTATGGAAAGTGGATGCACTTTTCCTGCCGCTGTTGTCGCGAGCTGAAGGTGAGCAAAATGGTGATCAGCAAGCTCCGCGCTGAATCCAATGACGTGCGCGAGCAGCTGTCGCAGCAGGCGCGGGCCTTGAGGGGGGGGCGAATATCTCCACATCGCTGCAACGGATCGGGGGTTCGTTGCAGCCCCGAGGGCAATCTGCCTGGACGGCCGAGGTGCGGACGCGGCCCGTGTGAGCAGCGCCTAAGAAAAATGCCCGCTGGGCGGGCCTGGCTGCCTGTGCGGCAGGGAACGCATGGTCGGGCGGTAAACGACCTGGCGCCTTATTCTGAGCTGCCTACACGGCAGTGAACGCCGGGGTGCGCTGGCCCTGGCATCACACACCTTTCTGAGCTGCCTCTTCGGCAGTGCCCGAAGCGTACTACTCCGCGCCCCCGCCCAGGGTTCGCGCGATCCCGCACCGGTGTTGAGCCGGGGCGAAGAAAATGCGCCCATCTGGTAAGTACGGTGCACGGGTCAGCTATAGTTCGGCCCGTCCCCGTTCTCTCACCTTGATACCAATGCGCAGTCGTTTTTCTTTGCTTACAGCTGTCTGCGCGGTTTTGTTCTGCGGCGGAGTGGCGGCAGCGCCGCAATGTAGTAGTCGTGAACAGGTCGAAGCGAGCTTGAAACCACTAATAGATCGCCTCGATAGCGTAGGGAAGGCTCAGCGAGAACAGGGCGAGCGCGTAAAGGGCATCGCCATGGAGAAGGCAAGGGCGAAGAATTGGGATGCGGCCAAACTCCGTGGAGAGGTGCAGCGGTACCTCACCTCTCCAGAATATCTGGCAATGGAGAAGGAAAGGGTGCCCCACCAGCAGCAGATCGTTGAGGCTATTACGCTCCTCAGAACGGGACTGCAGCAGGGCAAGCAGTCTCAGGTTGAACGGCAGTTCTGCATGGACAGGGAACGGCTGATGGAGGCGATCGAAGCGAGTTTTGCGATCAACACGCGTGAAGTCGCTCTCGGCGCGAAGTTCTTTTCGGTTGAGGAGTAGCCACGCCTACGTCATCGAGCTCCGTGCCAAAGCGGCGCGACGTTTGCCTACCCACGTTTTCTTGTCCCAACATCCGTTCTCGCCGGCTATCCTGGGCCACTGGATAGAGCCCGCACCAGCGGTTTTTTTCACGCCCCCGCCCAAGGTTCGCCCGATCCCGCTGGCTACCGGCAGGACGCAACTACGATATAACTACACAGTCGCGCCCGTGGGTGCGTGGATTGAAACAAGGAGATGGTCGTCGATTGGGCACAGGGCCCGCGTCGCACTTCGCGCAAGTGCGCGCATTGAAATAGGACGGCGAGAGGGTTGCGGGATTTGGGCTTGGCGTCGCACCTCCGTGTAGGTGCGTGGATTGAAACTCGACCTGCCCCTTAGACTGGCTAACACCACCGATCCACGAATCGCGCACAGATGATCGCCGCTGCCAGTTTCAGCAGCGCTTCGTGGATATCCAGCCGTCGTTCAAAGCGGATTCGCAGCTTGCCAAAGCCTGCAAACCAGCTGTGCGTCCTCTCCACCACCCACCGGTGTTTGCCCAGCCTCTCGCTGCTCTCAATGCCTCGTCTGGCAATTCCGCCAACGATGCCCCGCTGCCTCAGGTGGGCTCGGCATCGCTTGAAGTCGTAGCCTTTGTCGGCGTGCAGCTTTGCCGGTCTTCTACGGGGACGTCCTGGCAGGCCAGCAATCGCAGGAATCGCGTCCACGCACCTCTCGAACATCTTGGAGTCGTGCCGGTTCGCGCCGCTGACCAAGATCACCAGCGGGATGCCTCTGGCATCTACGACGATGTGCCGCTTGGAGCCGAGCTTGCCTCTGTCCGTGGGGTTTGGGCCCGTTTCCTGGCCCCCCGGGGGCTTGGTACCGAGGAGCCATCAATGCTGGCCCGGCTCCAATCGATTTGGTCATGTTCACGCAAGCGAGTCAGCATGGCATGGTGCAGTTGCTCCCAGACACCAGCGGCGTTCCAGTCGCGCAGGCGCCGTCAGCAAGTCATGCCGCTGCCGTAGCCCAGGGATTGGGGAAGGTCTTCCCATGGAATGCCTGCAGCACGAACAAGATGCCGTTGAGGGCGGCCTCATCGCTGACTGCGAGCTTGCGCGCACCGCCTTTGGCAGAAGGCACGAAGGCTGGGATCAGGGGTTGTAGCTGTCGCCACAGTTCTTTGCTAACGGGTCGTCTTGCCATGAGGGCAGCGAGCATAACTGCTCTGCGGGGGCCTGTGACGAAGTGGTGTTAGCCACTCTAAAGCACCGTCTCCCATTTAATCAACATACCAGCTCATAGCGTAATTTCTGGTTGTTCGCGAAAGGACTGCGCCATTGCTTTTTTGAATCTCGGCTTGAGCATATTGTCCAAGTGTGTTGGCAGCGAAATTGGCGGATCTAGGGGGATTAAGAACCACTCCAAATTGTGCGCCTGAGGTATTATCTATAAGAAGATCTACGTTCCCCAAGCAAACAATAGATTGTGGGGTGTCGTACTTAACCGAAACTTGCGCACATCTGTCTCTTATACACATCTGACGCTGCCTACGACATGCGAACAGAAAAAAGGGGTGTTGGGGGGGGGGGGGGGGGGGGGGGGGGGGGGGGGGGGGGGGGGGGGGGGGGGGGGGGGGG
>NZ_JAELTK010000166.1:0-3537 GCF_016428765.1 Delftia sp. ASV31 | reverse complement strand
GGCTTGATCGAGTCGTTCATGAAGGCTCCCAGTGGTTTGAATGCATGGCGAGAAGGCCATGGGAGCGACTGTAGGAGGCCATGCTGACAGTTTTTGTCAGCAGTGGTGTCAGCGGACCGTGTAGCCCAGTTGCCGCGACCAGCGTTCGATCAGGCCGCTGCGGTGGTCGGGATAGCGTTCCTGCAGATCGGTGACCGAGCGCACGCGGTCGGCGCGAAAATGGCGGAAGTCCTGGCGCAGTTCGCACCAGGCCGCAAGAATGCGCCGCTGATCGAAGAAAGCCATGGCAAAAGGCCAGATCTGGCGCTCGGTCGGCTGGCCCTTCTCATCCGTGTAGTGCAGCAGCACCCGGTGCTGGCGCCGTATCGCCAGGCGCAGCGCGGTCTGCCAGGGCTCGGTCACGGATTCGTGGCAGATGGGCGGCACCAGCAGGCCGCTGGTGTCCACCTCGATGCGCAGCTCCAGCGGCAGCGCGCTGCGTATGCGGTCCAGCGCGGCAGTGGCGGCCTGGGCGAGCTCGGGGTCGGCCTGGCGGCTGGCCCAGCGCGCGCCCAGCAGCAGGGCCTCCAGCTCATCGGGCGTGAACATCAGCGGCGGCAGCAGAAAGCCGGGCCGCATCTCGTAGCCCACGCCCGGGTCGCCCGCAATCGCGGCACCCTGCTCGCGCAGGGTGGCAATGTCGCGGTACAGGGTGCGCAGGCTCACGTCCAGCTGCCGGGCCAGCACCGGCCCGGCCTGGGGCAGGCGCGCGCGGCGCAGCAGGTCGATCAGCTGCAGCAGCCGGGCAGAGCGGCTCATGCCTTCAGCGGCCCATGACGCCGGCCGTGATCTCCAGCGAGCGCAGGCGCAGGTCGCGGTCATACACGTCGCTGACCAGGATCAGCTCGTCGGCCTCTGTGTCGGCCTGCAGCTTTTGCAGGCGCGTGCGCACCTTGTCCGGGCCGCCGATGGAGGCCACGGCCAGGAAGTCGCCGATGGCGCGGCGCTCCTGCTCGCCGAGCTGGGCCGCATAGTTCTCGATGGGGCGCGGCAGCAGTCCGCGCCGGCCCGTGATGATGCCCAGCACGCGCTGGTAGGTGCTGCTGGCCAGGTACTCGGCCTCGTCATCGGTGGGCGCGGCGATCACGGGGGCGCCGACGATCACGTAGGGCTTGGCCAGTTGGGCCGACGGCTTGAACAGGCTGCGGTACAGCTGCACAGCCTGGTAGAGCATGCGCGGCGCAAAGTGCGAGGCAAAGGCGTAGGGCAGGCCCAGGTGGGCGGCCAGCTGGGCCGAGAACAGGCTGGAGCCCAGCAGCCAGATCGGCACGTTGGTGCCCGCGCCAGGCGTGGCCACCAGCTTTTGCTCGGGCGTGGCCGGGCCCAGCAGGCGCTGCAGCTCCATCACGTCGCGGGGGAAGTCTTCCTCGGTCTCGACGCGGTCGCGGCGCAGGGCGCGCATGGTGGCGCCATCGGTGCCTGGCGCACGGCCCAGGCCCAGGTCGATGCGGCCCGGGTACAGCTCGGCCAGCGTGCCGAAGGCTTCGGCGACCACCAGGGGGGCATGGTTGGGCAGCATGATGCCGCCCGAGCCCACGCGGATCTTCGAGGTGCCGCCTGCGATATGGCCGATCAGCACGGCCGTGGCCGAGCTGGCGATGCCGGGCATGTTGTGGTGCTCGGCGAGCCAGTAGCGCTCGAATCCCAGTTCCTCGGCCTTGCGGGCCGTGGCCAGCGCAATGTCCAGGGCCTCGGCGACGGTGCCGCCTTCGCGCACGGCCACGAGGTCGAGCATGGACAGACGGACTTCATTGAATGATGTCATGGCAGGTTCCAACTTCCAGTTCACGGTGGGTGGGGGCGGCGCGGGCCTTGCCGCGCCAGGGCATTCCTGGTGCGCGTTCGCGCACTCAGTTTCTTCTGGACATTTCCCGCGCGCAGGTGATGCCCAGCACCACGCACCAGACCAGGGGGAGGATGGCAGCCGCCAGATGATTCTCGCCCTGCTGGATGGCCAGCCAGGACAGCGGCAGCGCCACCAGCGCCGACAGGCGGATGACGCGGCGCAGCTGGTTGGTGGACAGCCGGGACTTGAACCACCACAGGGCGATGTAGCTGATCAGGCTCAGCGTGGCGACCCACAGGAACAGGTCGCCGCCATAGGGAGCGCTCCAGGCGCGTAGGGATTCCAACATGCCGACCATTGTGGCAAACGGGGATGCCCCGTGCTGCGCAGGGTCTGGCGTGGCAGCCTGCGCCTAGTCGCGCGTGACGCGCAGCACTTCCTCGGGCGTGGTGATGCCCTCGCGCACCAGGCGCTCGCCGTCGTCGCGCATCAGGCGCATGCCCGAGGCCAGCGCGGTGTCGCGGATCTCGGCCTCGCTGGCCTGGCGATGGATCTGCGCGCGGATGGTGTCGTCCACCACCAGCATCTCGAAGATGCCGGTGCGCCCCCGGTAGCCGCTGGGCTCGGTGGTGTCGATCTTGCGCACCAGGCGCTGTGCCAGCACGCCCAGCAGGGAGGACGACAGCAGGAACGGCTCCACGCCCATGTCGATCAGGCGGGTGACGGCGCTGGAGGCGTCGTTGGTGTGCAGCGTGGCCAGCACCAGGTGGCCCGTCAGCGAGGCCTGGATGGCGATCTGCGCGGTCTCGAAGTCGCGGATTTCGCCGATCATGATCACGTCCGGGTCCTGGCGCAGGATGGCGCGCAGGGCCTTGGCGAAGGTCAGGTCGATCTTGGCGTTGACCTGGGTCTGCCCCACTCCGGCCAGCTCGTACTCGATGGGGTCCTCCACCGTCATGATGTTGCTGCGGCTGGCGTCCATGCGCGACAGCGCCGCGTACAGCGTGGTGGTCTTGCCCGAGCCCGTGGGGCCGGTGACCAGCACGATGCCGTGGGGCTGGGCCGTCATGTGGGTGAACCGCCTCAGCGTCTCGCCCTGCATGCCCACGGCCTCCAGGCTGAGCTTGCTCTCGCTCTTGTCCAGCAGGCGCAGCACGGCGCGCTCGCCATGGGCGCTGGGCAGGGTGGAGACGCGCACGTCGATGGCGCGCGTGCCCAGGCGCAGGCTGATGCGGCCGTCCTGGGGCAGCCGCTTTTCGGCGATGTCCAGGTCGGCCATGATCTTCAGGCGCGAGATCAGCGCCGCGTGCAGGGCCCGGTTGGGCTGCACGACCTCCCGCAGGTCGCCGTCCACGCGAAAGCGCACGCTGGAGTGGCGCTCGTAGGGCTCGATGTGGATGTCGCTGGCGCCGTCGCGCGCGGCCTGCGTGAGCAGGGCGTTGAGCATGCGGATGATGGGCGCGTCGTCCGCAGTCTCCAGCAAGTCCTCGACGGCGGGTAGCTCCTGCATCATGCGCGAGAGGTCGGCGTCGGACTCGACCTCGCTGACCACCAGGGCCGCGCTGGATTCGCCCTGCGAATAGGCGGCGCTGATGCGGTGCGCCAGCGTGCCCGCATCCAGCATCTGCCAGCGCTGCACCGCATGCTTGCGCTGGACTTCGGACAGGGCCTGCCAGTCGGGCGAGGGGCCGTGCCAGAGCAGGGGCTCGTGG
>NZ_JAELTK010000165.1:0-3540 GCF_016428765.1 Delftia sp. ASV31 | reverse complement strand
CCGCTGCACCGCGCCGCGCCGGCATTGCCGCGGAATTCAGAGGCTCGCCGCTGGGCCTGCTCGTGCAGACGAGCGCCAAGCCCTGGGTGGTGGTGGGCGAGACGCTGCTGCTGCCGGTGCTGGCCGTTTTGATCGGCATGTGGGCCAACCCGGACAATCCCCTGTGGGTGGAGTCCGAGTTCCCCTGGGCCTGGCTGGCGCCCGTGGTGGTGGCCCTGCGCTACGGGCCGGTGGCCGGCCTGTCGGCGGCCGGCGTGCTGCTGCTGGCCTGGCTGGGGGTCAACCAGCGCGATCTGTCGCTGTTCCCGGAACAGTACTTTCTGGGCGGCCTGATCCTGGTCATGGTCGTGGGCGAGATCTCCAGCCTCTGGCGCGCACGCATACGCCGCGCGCGCACGGCGCAGAACTACATGGACCAGCGCACCGAGCAGCTGATCC
Source organism: Delftia sp. ASV31 (assembly GCF_016428765.1). Taxonomy (NCBI): domain Bacteria; kingdom Pseudomonadati; phylum Pseudomonadota; class Betaproteobacteria; order Burkholderiales; family Comamonadaceae; genus Delftia; species Delftia sp. ASV31. Next base: position 3,102 of record NZ_JAELTK010000165.1, on the reverse strand, counting down.
GCCAGCATTACCTGCTGCGCCTGTCGCATGACCGGCTGGAGCAGGAGCTCATAGGCCGCCCCGTGTCCATGCGCGATGCCATCAACGTGCTCAGCGGCCTCAGTGGCGCCGAGGGCGATGCGCAAAGCCTGCTCAACCTGCTGTCGCGCTTCAGCCAGATCAGCGTGGCCAGCCTGGTGCCCGTGCGCAATGAGGTGCTGGACCCCACGCCCATTGCCCAGCTGGGGGGCGAGCGGCCCATCCATGTCCACGATCCGCTGGTGCGCCAGGCGCTGGACAGCCATGTGCTGTGCCATGTCTCGCAAAGCATGGCGGAGGGCCAGCAGACGCAGTACATCGTCGTGGCTCCCATGCTGGACCTGGAGGGCGAGATCTACGGCCTGCTGCTGGTCGAGGAAATGCCTTTCTTCGCATTGCAGGAAGAGGCGCTGCAGACCATCAACCTGCTGCTGGGCTACTACACTGACAGCGTGGCCGCCAACAGCCTGGCTGCGCCGCTGCTGCAGGCCTATCCCGATTGCCCGCCGCATTTCGCGTTCGAGCTGCAGCGCATGGAGCATGTCAACCGCAGCGCGCGCCTGAGCAGCGTGGTGGTGGCGCTGGAGCTGTCGCCCTCGGCTGTGCAGGCCCAGATGGCCCAGCAGATCATGCGGCTGGAGCGCATGCTGGACCGCTCCTGGCTGCAGGAAAGCGATGGCCGGCAGCTGCTGGCCATCTTCATGCCGCTGGGCACCAACGCCACGGCCGAGGGCTACCTGAACCGCATCGAGGGCTGGCTGGCCCAGCGCGGCGTGGCCTCGCTGGCCGATGCGGGCATCTTCCCGCGCACCATCTTGCTGGACCGCTGCTCGGCCAGCAGCGTGCTGGAGCGACTGCATCAGATGGGGCAGGGCCATGCTTAACCTCAAGCTGGCACTGGGTGCGCTGGCCGCGGAAATTGCCTCCTGGAGCAGCCTGTGGCTGCTGCGCAGCCAGTCGGACGCGGCCCTGCTGGGCTATCTCACGGCCCACGGGCTGGCCAGCGGCCTGCTGGCGCTGTGCCTGGCGCCCTTCCTGGCCACCTCGGCCAAGTCGGTGCGCCAGCGCCTGGCCCTGGTGGCGCTGATGGGGCTGTTTGCCTATGCCGTGCCGGTGGCCGGCATTTTGGGCGCCGTGGTCGCCACCATTGCGCTGCACACCCAGCGCGGCCCGCGTGGCGGCCCGCGTTTCCCGGTGATGCCCCTGCCCGATTTCGACCCGCACCAGCAGGCCAGCACCAGCCGCCGCCAAGCCGGCCTGCAGTCCTTCCTGGCCAATCCCAATGTGCCGGTCGCCTCGCGCATGCGGGCCATGGTGGCGCTGGGCAGCGTGCCGGGGCGCATTGCCTCGCCCATGCTGCGCACGGCGCTGGGCGATTCCAGCGAAGACCTGCGCCTGCTGGCCTACAGCATGCTGGACGCCAAGGAGCGCGAGATCAGCAAGACCATCCACCAGGAGCTGCAGCTGTTCGAGCATGCCCGCCAGTCCGAGGGCGATGCGCCCTACGGGCCGCGTGGCCTGCAGGCGGCGCGGGCGCTGACCGACCTGTACGCGGAGCTGGTCTACCAGGGCGTGGCGCAGGGCGATGTGCGCGACCACGCCATCAAGCAATCCCTGCACTACTGCGACCTGGTGCTCGCTCAGCGGCCCGACAACGCCTTGCTGCTGCTGCGCCGTGGCCGGCTGCTGCACATGCAGGGCAGGGCGGTGGAGTCGCTGGCCTGCTATGAGCGCTCGCTGGCGCTGGGCATGGAGCCGGCACGCGTCGTGCCCTACCAGGCCGAGCTGCTGTTCGATCGGCGCGAATTCGCCAAGGCGCAGGCCCTGATGCGTTCGCTGGACATCGAGCAAGCCCTGCCGCGCCTGAAGCCCAGCATCCGCTACTGGAGTGCCTCATGAGCCGTGCGAGCCAGTTCCCCACGGCGGCCAATGCGGACATCGCGCTGCTGCTGGAAGGCACTTTCCCCTATGTCAGCGGGGGTGTGTCCAGCTGGGTCAACCAGATCCTGCAGGCCTATCCCGAGCACCGCTTTGCCATCGTCTTCCTGGGCAGCCGGCGCGAGGACTATGGCGATTTCCGCTACGCACTGCCGCCCAACGTGGTGCACTTCGAGCAGCACTACCTGTTTGACGCGCTGCACTCCAATATCCAGCCCGCCCCTTCGCGCGGCCATCCCGAAGCCTTGGCCAAGGCCAGGGAATTCCTGGGCGCGCTGGAGGCGCATGACGGCAGTGCCGAAAGCCGGGCCAAGGTGCTGGCGGCCATGCGCTCCATTGCGCTGGAGCTGCAGCCCGGCGGCAGCCTGCCGCTGGAGGATTTCCTGCACAGCGAATTCGCCTGGGACCTGATCCGCGACAGCTACCGGCGCCACTGCACCGACCCGTCGTTCGTGGACTTCTTCTGGACCGTGCGCATCATGCTGCAGCCGCTGTGGCTGATGGCGCGCATCGCCCATGGGCTGATCCCGGTGCGCGTGCTGCATACCGTCTCGACCGGCTATGCGGGATTTCTGGGCGGCCTGCTGCACCATGCACGCGGCCTGCCGCTGGTGCTGTCCGAGCATGGCATCTACACGAAAGAGCGCCAGATCGACCTGCTGCAAAGCTCCTGGATCCGCGACAACCGCAACATCTTCCAGCGCGACCCCATGGAGGTGTCGTTCTTCCGGCAGATGTGGATACGGTTTTTCGACTGGATGGGGCGCTTTTGCTATGGCGCGGCCGATCCCATCATTGCGCTGTACGAGAACAACCGCCTGCGCCAGGTGGCCGATGGCGCGGCCGCCGAGCGCACGGTCAGCATCCCCAACGGCATCCGCATAGAACGCTTTGCGCCGCTGCGCACCCAGCGGCCCGCCGAGGTGCCGCCCGTGCTGTGCCTGATCGGCCGCGTGGTGCCCATCAAGGACATCAAGACCTTCATCCGCGCCATGCGCCGCGTGGTCAACCGGATGCCCCAGGTCCAGGCCTGGGTGGCCGGCCCCACGGCCGAGGACCCGGCCTATGCCGAGGAATGCCAGAACCTCGTGGACAGCCTGGGCCTGCAGGCCAACGTCCGCTTTCTGGGCATGCAGAAGGTGGAGG
>NZ_JAELTK010000164.1:0-3616 GCF_016428765.1 Delftia sp. ASV31 | reverse complement strand
CCCCCCCCCCCCCCCCCCCCCCCCCCCCCCCCCCCCCCCCCCCCCCCCCCCCCTTTTTAGATGTGTATAAGAGACAGCCCGGTATCTGGCGCAGTGACCTATCAGCCTTCGCCGGTTGCTTACAGCTTCACCGCGCTGCCGGCCAGCACGAGCGGGTCTGAAATCGCCGCGAGTCCGCCATCGATTGCGGCCAACGGCGTCTCCACCAGCACCTTGGCCGTGCAGTTGAAGGATGCTTTAGGCAACCTTGTCACCACCTGTACCGATACGGTGGCCTTCACCCTCAATGCGGGGACGCAAGGCGTTCCTGCCGTCAGCGTCACGGGCTGCAGTGCCGGCATGTACACGGGGACGGTGACATCGCCGGTGCTGGTCGGCAGCGGCACCTTCGGGTTCACCATCAACGGGGCTGCGGCTGTTGCCACTGCAACGGTCTCCTATGCGGCCGCAACGCCGAGTACGAGTGCATCCACGATAGCCGCCACACCGGCATCGATCGTGGCCAACGGCAGCTCCACCAGTTTGCTGCGCGTGCAGCTGGTCGATGCCAGCAGCAATCCGATCAACACGTGCACGAACACGGTGGCGTTCACCCTGAAGGGCGGAACGCAGGGAACGCCGAATGTGGGCGCGGCCTCGTGTACCGCCGGCATCTATACGGGTACCGTCACATCGCCCACGGCGGTCGGCAGCGGGATCTTCGGATTCACCATCAACGGCTCAGCTGCAGTTGCTACGGCTTCAGTGAGCTACACGGCGGGTCCGCCAAGTACCAGCGCCTCGACCATCGTTGCGAGTCCGACCTCGATCATTGCCAATGGCACCGCAACCAGCACATTGACGGCGCAGCTCAAGGATGCGTCAGGCAATTCGATTGCGACCTGTGCCAATACGGTGGCCTTCACGCTGAACGGCGGAACACAGGGCTCGCCTGCGGTCGGCGCGGGGGCGTGCAGCGCAGGGGTGTACACGGCAACCGTCACGGCACCTACCGCAGTCGGCAGCGGCACCTTTGGCTTCACCATCAATGGCTCGGCCGCCACGGCTACGGCTGTGGTGAACTACACGGCCGGCCCGCCCAGCAATGGCGCCAATGGAAACCTGATCAGTGCCAGTCCGCTCAGCGTTGTCGCAGACAACACTGCCACGAGCTCGATCAGCGTGGCCCTGCGCGATGCCAATGGCAATCCCGCCACGGATACGGTGGCGCACACGATTGTCTTCACCAAAACGGGCGCGGGCACGACCACGCCGGCCGCACCCACGTGCACGATCGCGGCCAATGCCAATCCGGCCACCTGCTCCGTGACGGTGAAATCGGCCACGGTCGGCACCGCAAGTTTCACGGCAACGGACAACGGAACGGCCGTGAGCAATGGCAGTCCGGTATCGGTCAACTTCATTGCCGGGCCGCCCAGCAATACAGCCAGCGGCAATCTGCTCAGTGCCACACCGCTCTCGGTGATGGCCGACGGTACGAGCACCGGCACGGTGACCGTTGCACTGCAGGACGCCAATGGCAATGCAACGGTCGATACGGTCGCCCACACCATCGGCTTTGTCCATACCGGCGCCGGCACGCCGTCGGCAACTTCCTGCACGATTGCGGCCAATGCGAATCCAGCGCGCTGCTCCATCACGGTGACATCCACCGTGGCGGGTGCGGCGAGCTTCACAGCCACGGACAACAACGGCACCACCACCCAGAGCGTGGCAAATGGCAGTCCGGCCGTGATCAACTTCACGGCCAATGCCGCCGACCCAGCCAGGTCGGGGGTGCGTACCGTCAGCAGTCCGGTCACGGCCAATGGCTCGGCGACAGATGTGCTTGAAGCGTTTGTGGGAGATGTCAACGGCAATCCGGTGGCCGGAAGCGTTGTCACGTTCTCTCCCACCGCAAACATCACCTTCAGCGGTACCTGCACCACCAATGCGGCCGGTACCTGCCAGGTCACCGCCAAGACAACCGTCGCGGGTTCCTACACTTCCGGCGCAAGCATCGCGAGCGGCGCATTGAGCGGCAGCGGCGTCAGCTCCGGTGGCAATACCTTCGGTGCGACGGCTGCCTATGTCTTTACGGCAGGTGCCGTCGATCCCGCCAATTCGACCATGTCGGTCGATGCGAACAACCAGGCAGCTGGCGGCGGCCAGGACTTCGTTTCCGTGGTCACCAAGGATGCGTTCGGCAATCCGGTCACGGGCGTTGTCGTGAACTTCAGCGTGACGCCTGCCGGAGCGGCGCCTGCCACCGCCAGTTGCACGACTGCGGGTGCGGCGGCGACCTGCTCGGTGTCGTTCACCAGCGTGACCGCATCGACTTACTCGGCTGCCGCCACGGTGGGTGCAACTGCCATCGGCAACAGCCCGCAATCGATGGCCTTTGTCGCCGGCAATGCCTCGGCAAGCAATTCGGGCCTGCGTGTCGTGAGCGACAACGCGGCGGCAAATGGCACGGCAACCGATGTGGTGGAAGCGTATGTGCGCGATGCCGGTGGCAATCCCAAGGGCGGCGAGGTCGTCACCTTTGCCGGTACTGCCGGCGTGAAGCTGAACGGTGGCGCGGCAGGTGCGTCGGCCACTTGCACCACTGGAACAAGCGGCGCAACTTTGGGCATCTGCTCGATCACTGCCACCAGCACAGCAAGTGGTACCTACAGCATCGCCACCAGCATTCCTGCAGGAACCCTGGGTGGCACGTTCACCGTGGGAGCAAACGCGTATTCGCCAAGCGCCGCACAAATTCATTTTGTGAGCGTGGTGAACCTCAGTGTCACCAAGGCCAACCCCGGTAGCCTGGCTGTGGGCACGCCCTTCAACTATGCGTTCTCCGTGTCCAATGCCGCCAGTGCCTTCGGCCCCGCCACCAGCGTGACCATCAAGGACCTGGTGCCTGCAGGCATCAGCATCACGGGCGTGCCGACTGGTGCAAACGTGGCCAGTGCAACTTGCGCGCCCAATACCTTCCCCTTCGTGGGCAATGGCACGGCGATCCTGTCTTGCACGGTGAACTTCACTGCGGCAGTGGCGCCCGGTGGCAACACCAGCTTCAATCTGCCGGCTGTGCCGACGGCGGTGGGTTCGAGCACGAACACGGCCTCCTACGATCCATCGGGCGGCATCAGCCCCGTCAATCCGACGGCGGGTTGCACGACGGATTGCGCATCGACGCCTTCCACGCCGGTGACGCCTGGCACGCCAGCGTTGACGGTCACCAAGGCCAACCCGGGTAGCCTGGCTGTGGGGACTGCGTTCAACTACGCCTTCACGGTAGCGAATGCGGCTGGAGCGTTTGGTCCTGCCACCAGCGTGACCATCAAGGACCTGGTGCCGACAGGCATCAGCATCACGGGCGTACCGACTGGTGCAAACGTGGCCAGTGCAACCTGCACGCCCAACACCTTCCCCTTCGTGGGCAATGGCACGGCAATCCTGTCTTGCACGGTGAACTTCACTGCGGCAGTGGCGGCCGGTGGCAACACCAGCTTCAACCTGCCGGCTGTGCCGACGGCGGTGGGTTCGAGCACGAACACGGCCTCCTACGATCCATCGGGCGGCATCAGCCCCGTCAATCCGACGGCGGGTTGCACGACGGATTGCGCATCGACGCCTTCCACGC
>NZ_JAELTK010000163.1:0-3628 GCF_016428765.1 Delftia sp. ASV31 | reverse complement strand
CCCCCCCCCCCCCCCCCCCCCCCCCCCCCCCCCCCCCCCCCCCCCCCCCCCCCATTTTAGATGTGTATAAGAGACAGGCTAGATGCCGCACACATTATTGAAGTTAATGTAAGAGGCGGAAATGGAACGACCAACGGAATTTTATTGCGCACTGATCTACATAGACTTTTTGATCGTAACCTACTCACCATTGACGAGAGCGGACGCGTGATCCTATCGGCTAAATTGAAGGTTTCACAGTCCTACCGCGAAGCATTGTCAGGACTCCAGATGAGAGGTGAGTTATTCAAAAAAATCAAACATTCCTTAAAGGCTCGCCAAGAGATTTTCAACTAATTCGATCTCTCTTTACATTCCGAGCCGGTGTACGGCATTGCTCACTTTACAGTACTTCTAGACCATCAGCTTCTGTTGATCGGTACAGTGGATTCTAGGCGACTGCTTCTTTCCACCACCCATTATCCAAGTGCTGCTACTATTCCACATTAATCTGTTGAATCAAAAATCAAAACATAAAATTTTTGCAATAAAAATTCTCAAGCAACAAGAATGCCAAATGAAAGACAGGCAAAATTACTTTTGCCTGCATAGTAATTCTTACCAGATTTTCTAGTCATTCACCATTACTGTCCTCCTCACCACCCCGCGCTCTTTGACTTCCCCCATCACCCCCTCAAGCACCTCTTCCTGCGCCTGAATAAACGCAAGCAATTGCCCCGGAGTCACCGGCTCCAAGGCATGCCCCGGGTAGGCGCCAATGATCAAACTGGAAATCAGCCCCAACTGATCCTGCACGCGCCGCAGGCTGTTGTACTCTGGCTCGGAAAGTTGAAAGTACAGCATGGCAACTCCTCAATGAGCACGCTTGGCGGCTGACGCAAAGGAATGCCCAAGTGCTCGAAGCACGGGACCACGCAAAGGATTGGGAGAGGGTTCGGGCATTGATACGCCCGCAAGGAAAGCAGCCATGAGGCCTCCTATGAGTACGTCCAACTGCTTTCGGGAGTGTGGCGGGACCGCCTGTGAAGGTGTGTTCAGCACCTGGGCGAGATGATACAGCGCTCAGGCGCAGCTCCCGCATCCTTGTGTTGCCCGCCCGCCGCCGCTCAGCCCGACAAGGCTCCGCGCTCAACGATCCCAGCGCCCTCGGAACACAAGGAAGGCCCCCACGCAAACGCATAGCCAGACGCACACCACCAGAGCGACTCCGGCACGGCTTCGGGGTTTGCGGCCCTGGGCCTGCATCCAGGCCTCGGCCTGCTGGCGGCTGTCGGCCAACACGGCAGGGGGAAGCAGCCGCACGGTGAGCCAGATCAGCGCGGGCAGCAGCAGGACGTCATCCACATAGCCCAGCACGGGGATGAAGTCGGGGATCAGATCGATGGGGCTCAGGGCGTAGGCGACTACGAAGGCGCCCAAGGCCTTGGCATACCAGGGCGTCTGCGGGCTCTTGCAGGCAAACCACAGGGTGACGCCATCGCGCTTGATGCGTCGTGCCCAAGCCTTCAATCTTTCACTGGCTGTCATGGATATACGAGGTTGTGACCGGGCTGGATGATGGCGGCCGGCTGTTGCCGTTGGGGCTGCGCCGCCAGGCCCGCGCAGCACTCGATGATATGGAACGCCAGCCCGCTGCGCGCGGTGTACTTGTACCGGGTCTTCATGACCACATCACCACGGTGCCGTGCCTGTGGCCGCAAAGGCCCGCAGCACGGCGGTGTCGGGTGCCGTGCGTCCACTGAGGCAAATGGCTGCCCTGACTGGCAAAGCCTTGTCACCGCCCTCTTCCCCATTCCAAATCCATATCGACTGCACTCAAGGCGTGCATCTCATATATGCATCTAGGAATAATCTGAAAATAATCAGCCACCAGCCTTTCTGCTTGACTTCCAGATACCCAAGAAATCAAATAGCCGGACTCCCACAACGGAATTCCCAGGCCATTGATTGACATTGGCCTTGGGAATGATTGCGAACGCGCAATTCCCACTCTCATACCTTGATCGGACCTGATTTCTCACAGGCCTGATGGGAGGGCTGCGTTTGTGATTTTTCTGGCATTTGGCAAATCACCATTTTCTTGTTCATTCCATTAACCATTCGCTTGCAGGCCATGGCAACATCCACCGATATCACCCGTCCGTATATCAGCTATGAAAAGGCCTTCAACAGGCAGATCACACGTGACATGGACAGCCAGCATGTGGACGTGGTGGTACTCACGCCGCAAGAGTTCATAGGCGTCCTGCAAGACAGATCGCGCAATGACCCACGCCTGGAGGCCAGCCTGCGCGCCATCCTGGCCCAAAGCGCCTTGGGCAAGTATTGGACGCAGACGGCCAGCCCCAATGCCGGCAAATCCTGGACCATCCCCGCCTCCATGCTGGCCAATGACGCGTACCTGTTCACCAGAACGCTGATTGCATTGCGCCTTGCCGGTGCACGCACCTATGTCAAGGCGACGCCCAAAGGCACCTATATCATCATCACGGGACGAGCCGGGTTTCGCGGCAATCTGCTGCAGGGCACGCGCTTTCTCACCACCAATCCCCGCATGGTCCAGATGGGTCTGGGCATGCGCGGCCTTCAGGGCGTGGCCAGAGGGGGCTTCATCTTGAGCTTGGTTGTGGGTATCGGCGTGGAGACATTGGACTTCATCTTCAACGACGAGAAGACCATGCATGATCTGGTGGGAGGGATTGGAGTGGAGGCGGTCAAGGCTGGGTTGGCGACGATGGTGGGCATAGGCGCGGGAATTTTTGTCGCAAGCGTAACCGCTATTGCTGTTTTTTCTTTAGGTGCCATGGCCTTAATGGTATTTTCTACCGGGATAGCTTTAAATGAAATAGATAAAATTTGGAAAATAAAGAAAAATGTTATTGCCTCACTAAGAATTTTGACAAACAGCACGCCTTCTGGCATATACCGCGTTAATACTGACGCTCTCGCCACAGAACAGTTGAGTGGCAATCATGAAACAACAGAGATCAAAGAAATACCCCAAAACCATCCTAAAAATTTACTATCCCCTATCAATCGCAAAAATTGATGAGTCTTAAAATGGACAAAAGAAATTTAACCGAAATCAGAAAATCACTAATATGGAGTATTCCACTTTTTCTGCTGCTTCTGACAATGTCAATTTGGAGTATTTTATATTCTCTATATCAAACCTTAGATGATTTAAACAAACTTGCCCCATCTGTAAGAATCACACCATTTGTTCCAATTGCGTTGTGTGTGCCAATAATTTCAATCACAGGAATTATCATTGCAATACAAAAATCAGTCCCTTGCACAGAAGACGCTATGAAAATCCCAACGCGTATTTTTTTATCCGCCATAGCCGTTGGAGTTTTTATTATGTTTTTTTGTATTTTTGCAGTTACTCCTCTTCAGTACTATGCCATGCCGAAACTGGGCTATACCCGCTGCAATATCCTGGAAGACCACCCCACCATTTATTTTACAGACTGGGTAAAGAATCCGGATTGGTGTGTGCCTGTCTCTTATACACATCTCCGAGCCCACGAGACGCTGACGTTGATCGCGTATGCCGTCTTCTGCTTGAAAAAGGGGGGGGGGGGGGGGGGGGGGGGGGGGGGGGGGGGGGGGGGGGGGGGGGGGG
>NZ_JAELTK010000162.1:0-3907 GCF_016428765.1 Delftia sp. ASV31 | reverse complement strand
TTTGCACTCGCCGGCCTGATGGCCGCCGTCACCACGCTGGCCGCCACGGGCCAGGCCATGGCCCAGGACTTCAAGCCGCGCATCGTGCGCTTCGGCTATGGCCTGGTCGATGAGTCCAACCAGGGCCGCGCGGCGCGCTTCTTTGCCAAGGAGGTCGAGAAGGCCACGGGCGGCAAGATGAAGGTGCGTGCCATCGGCAATGCCTCGCTGGGCTCGGACACGCAGATGCAGCAGGCGCTGATCGGCGGCGCACAGGAGATGATGGTCGGCTCCACCGCCACCCTGGTGGGCCTGTCGCCCGAGATGGCCGTCTGGGACACCCCCTTCCTGTTCAGCAATGTCAAGGAAGCCGACGCCGTGCTGGACGGACCCGTGGGCGAGAAGGTCAAGGCCACGCTGGAGCCCAAGGGCATGGTGGGCCTGGTCTATTGGGAAAACGGTTTCCGCAACCTCACCAACAACAAGCGCCCCATCGCCAAGATGGAAGACCTGGCCGACGTGAAGCTGCGCGTGATGCAGAACAACGTCTTCCTGGACAGTTTCAAGGCCCTGGGCGCCAATGCCGTGCCGCTGCCGTTCTCCGAGCTGTTCACGGCGCTGGAGACCCGCGCCGTCGATGGCCAGGAAAACCCGTTCAACACCGTGCTGTCCAGCAAGTTCTATGAAGTGCAGAAGTACCTCACGGTATCCAACCACGTCTACAGCCCCTGGATCGTCACCGTCAGCAAGAAGTGGTGGGACACGCTGAGCCCGGCCGAGAAGAAGGTGCTGCAGGACGCCGCCGTCAAGAGCCGCGAGTTCGAACGCAAGGACACGCGCGAGGAAGCCGCCAAGGCCCTGGCCGACATCAAGGCCAAGGGCATGCAGGTCAACGAGCTGCCCGCCGCAGAAGCCAGCCGCATGCGCGACAAGCTCGCCGCGGTGAATGCCGGCATTGCCAAGAGCGTGGGCCAGGGCACATGGGACGAGGTGCAGGCTGCCGTCAAGCAGGCGCGCGCAGTGAAGTAAGCTTCGGAGCAGGGCCGGACGCACCTGGGAGGGATGCCCCGGCCGATATTTCCCATAAAGACAACGCGACAGAGAGAAAACGCGCACCAGCGCATCCGCAGGAACCCCGCATGAGCACCATCCACCCCATCGTCGAGCAGGTCACGCGCCGCATCCGCGAGCGCAGTGCCCAATCACGCGCCGCCTACCTGGAGCAGGTGGACGCCATGGCCGCGCGCCCGCCCGGCGCCCAGTCCATGGGCTGTGCCAATGTGGCCCATGCCTTTGCGGGCATTCCAGGCGGCGACCGCATACGCATCGTGGAAGAGAAGGCGCCCAACGTCGCCATCGTCACCGCGTACAACGACGTGCTCTCGGCCCATGCGCCGCTGGCACGCTATCCCGACATCCTCAAGGACGAGGCGCGCAAGCTCGGCGCCACGGCGCAGGTCGCCGGCGGCGTGCCGGCCATGTGCGACGGCGTGACCCAGGGCGCGCCAGGCATGGAACTGAGCCTGTTCAGCCGGGATGCCATTGCCATGGGCACGGCCATCGCGCTGTCGCATGACGTGTTCGACGCCGCGCTGATGCTGGGCATTTGCGACAAGATCGTGCCAGGCCTGCTGATCGGGGCCCTGCATTTCGGCCACCTGCCCACGGTGTTCGTGCCGGCCGGCCCCATGACCTCGGGCCTGTCCAATGGCGACAAGGCCAAGGTGCGCGAACAGGCCGCGCAGGGCCTGGTGGGCCGCAAGGAACTGCTGGCCGCCGAAACGGCTGCCTACCACGGCGAAGGCACCTGCACCTTCTACGGCACGGCCAACAGCAACCAGATGCTGCTGGAGGCCATGGGCCTGCACGTGCCGGGCACGGCCTTCATCAACCCGGCCGACGGCGAACGCGAACTGCTCACGCGCGAGGCCATGCGCAGCGTGCTGGCCATCACCAAGAACCGCCGCTTCGCACCCATTGGCCATGTGGTGGACGAGCGCTGCATCGTCAACGCCATGGTGGCCCTGCTGGCCACGGGCGGATCGACCAACCACCTGATCCATTGGGTGGCCGTGGCGCGTGCGGCAGGCATCGTCATCGACTGGAATGATTTTTCGGAACTCTCGGGCGTGGTGCCGCTGCTGGCCCGCGTCTATCCCAACGGCAGCGCCGACGTGAACCAGTTCCAGGCCGCAGGCGGGCCGGGCTACGTGATCGGCCAGCTGCTGAAGGCCGGCCTCATGCATGGCGATGTGCTCACCGTGCGGCCCGAGGGCCTGCAGGAATTTGCGCGCATTCCCGCCGTGGAAGATGGCCATCTCGTCTGGCACGAGGCAGAAGTCTCCGGCGACCTGTCCGTGCTGCGCCCGGCCGATGCGCCTTTCAGCGCCACGGGCGGGCTCAAGCTGCTGTCCGGCAACCTGGGGCGCAGCGTGATCAAGGTCAGCGCCGTGCCCGAGGACCGCCATGTGGTCGAGGCGCCCGCGCGCATCTTCGACTCGCAGGAAGCGCTGCAGCAGGCCTTCAAGGCCGGCGAGCTGGACCGCGATGTCATCTGCGTGGTGCGCTGGCAGGGTCCGCGCGCCAACGGCATGCCCGAGCTGCACAAGCTCACCCCGCCGCTTGCCGTGCTGCAGGGCAAGGGCTACAAGGTGGCCCTGGTCACGGACGGCCGCATGAGCGGCGCCTCGGGCAAGGTGCCCGCCGCCATCCATGTCTCGCCCGAGGCCTGCGTGGGCGGGCCGCTGGCGCGCCTGCAAGACGGGGACCTGGTACGCCTGGACGCCGTGGCCGGCACCCTGGCCGTGCTGGTCGATGACACCGAATGGCAGCAGCGGCCCCTGGCCACCATGCCGCAGGCACTGCGCCAGGCCAATGGCCGGGGTTTTGGCCGCGAACTGTTTGCCGGATTCCGGCGCCACGCGCTCAGCGCAGAAGAGGGAGCTTGCACATGGATCAACGACTGACGGCACTGGCCATCATGCAGGACGCGCCGGTCATCCCGGTCATCGTCCTGAACAACGTCGCACATGCCGTGCCCATGGCCCAGGCCCTGGTCGCGGGCGGCATCCGCGTACTGGAAGTCACGCTGCGCACGCCCGAGGGCCTGGCCAGCATCGAAGCCATTGCACGTGCCGTGCCCGAGGCCATCGTGGGCGCCGGCACCGTGCGCAGCGCCGCCGATGCCCGTGCCGCCGCCAGCGCCGGTGCGCGCTTTGCCGTGAGCCCCGGCTACACCGGCGCACTGGGCCAGGCCTGCCAGGCCCTGCAGCTGCCGCTGCTGCCCGGCGTGGCCACCAGCGGCGAAATCATGGCCGCCCAGGACGACGGCTTCAACGAGCTGAAATTCTTCCCCGCCGTACAGGCGGGCGGCACGGCCATGCTCAAGGCTTGGCAAGGCCCGTTCGGCGACGTGCGGTTCTGCCCCACGGGCGGCGTGTCTGCGGACAATGCGGCGCAATTCCTGGCGCTGTCCAACGTGGTCTGCGTCGGTGGCTCCTGGCTGGTGCCTGCCGATGCACTGGAGCAGGGTGACTGGCAGCGGATCACCGCACTGGCCGGCGCAGCCAAAAGCCTGCGCAGCGCCTGAGTCGCCATTGCCCCGGAACCAGCGGCCCCCAAGGGGCCGCTTTTGTTTGTCTGGGCCATCGATTGGGGATGGGGACTTGAATCCATTGAAAATTATGCGTATTGCGGCAATGTTTGCGCAAAATGCAAAGTCAAGGTGCGAGGAAAGGAGGGATTGATTTCATAACACAACGTTACAATCATTGCTTATCCTTCAAACAGCCTTTTGACAAGACGATATCAATAGGCTGTCTTGAAACATTCGCATATGCACAAGAATAATTGCTGTCTCTTATACACATCTAAAAGGGGGGGGGGGGGGGGGGGGGGGGGGGGGGGGGGGGGGGGGGGGGGGGGGGGG
>NZ_JAELTK010000161.1:0-4049 GCF_016428765.1 Delftia sp. ASV31 | reverse complement strand
ACCGTGCTGCGCGGCGGGCAGGTGACCGGCGTGTGCAACCCGGCCGTGGAGAGCAATGCCTCGCTGTCGCGGCTGATGATCGGCTCGGAGCCGCCCGAGCTCACGCACCGCGAATCCCAGGTCGGCGCCAGCGTGCTGCGCGTGCAGGGCCTGGCGCTGCCGCGCTCGGAGCCCTTCGGCGTGGACCTGCATGGCATCCAGCTCGATGTGCGCGCGGGCGAAGTCGTGGGCATCGCCGGTGTCTCGGGCAATGGCCAGAAGGAATTGCTGTATGCGCTGTCCGGCGAGGACACGCGCGCAGCGCCCGAAATGGTGCAGATTGCCGGCCGGGAGGCGGGGCGCCTGGGCCCCGGCCGGCGCCGTGCGCTGGGCCTGCACTTCGTGCCGGAGGAGCGTCTTGGCCGCGGTGCCGTGCCCAGCATGGGCCTGGCGCACAACCTGCTGCTGACGCGCAAGACCGCGCTGGGCGCGGGCGGCTGGATCCGCATGGGCCAGTTGCAGGAGCAGGCGCGCGCCATCATCGCGCGCTTCAACGTCAAGGCCGGTGGCCCCAACGCAGCGGCGCAGTCGCTGTCGGGCGGCAACCTGCAGAAATTCATCGTGGGCCGCGAGATCGATGCCAGGCCCAAGCTGCTCATCATCTCCCAGCCTACCTGGGGGGTGGACGTGGGGGCGGCCGCGCAGATCCGCGGCGCCATCCTGCAATTGCGTGACGAAGGCTGCGCCGTGCTGGTGCTCAGCGAGGAGTTGGACGAATTGTTCGAAATATGTGACCGCCTGCATGTGGTGGCCAAGGGCCGGCTGTCGCCCTCGGTGGCGCGGGCCGATGCCACCGTGCAGCAGATCGGCGAGTGGATGAGCGGCCTGTGGGACGGTGCTGCCGCCCCGAATGCTGCCCAGAATGCCGCCAGGGGAGGCGCCCATGTTCAAGCTTGAGCAACGCCCCCAGGCCTCCAGGCTGTGGACCTACGGTTCGCCCGTGCTGGCGCTGGCCATCACCGTGCTGATCGGTGTGTGCCTGTTCGTGATGCTGGGCAAGGACCCGGTGCGCGGCCTGCAGGCCTTCTTCTGGGACCCCGTCAAGTCCACCTATGCGCTGGGCGAGCTGGCCGTCAAGGCCACGCCGCTGCTGCTGATCGCGCTGGGGCTGGCCGTGTGCTTTCGCTCCAATGTGTGGAACATCGGTGCCGAAGGCCAGTTCGTGATCGGCGCCGTGGCCGCAGGCGGCGTGGCGCTGCTGGCGGACAAGACCACGGGGCCGTGGATCGTGCCCGCCATCCTGGTGGCCGGCATGCTCGGCGGCATGGTCTGGGCAGGCATCGTGGCCCTGCTGCGCGACCGCTTCAATGCCAATGAAATCCTGGTCAGCCTGATGCTGGTCTACGTGGCCACCCTGGTGCTGGGCTTTCTGGTCTACGGGCCGTGGAAGGACCCCATGGGCTACAACTTCCCGCAGACCAAGACCTTCGAGCGCGTCACGCAGATCCCCAAGCTCATGCAGGGCATGCGCACCAACATCGGGCTGCTGCTGGCGCTGGCTGCGGCGGCCATGCTGTGGGTCTTCCTGTTCCGCACCCGCGCCGGCTTTGCGCTGCAGGTCGGTGGCCTGGCCCCGGCCGCTGCGCGCTACGCGGGCTTTTCCTCGCGCCGCGCGCTGTGGACGGCGCTGCTGATCTCGGGCGCCGCCGCCGGCCTGGCCGGTGCGCTGGAAGTGGCCGGCCCGCTGGGCCAGCTCACGCCCTATGTCCCGGCCGGCTACGGCTTTGCCGCCATCATCGTGGCCTTCGTCGGCCGCCTGCATCCCGTGGGCATGATCTTTTCCGCGATTCTCATGAGCATGTTCTATATCGGGGGCGAACTCGCCCAGTCGCGCCTGGGCCTGCCCAAGGCGCTGACCGGCGTGTTCCAGGGCCTGCTGCTGTTCACGCTGCTGGCCTGCGACACGCTGGTGGCCTACCGCGTGCGCTGGGTGTCCCGCACGCCCGTGGTTCCGCCCGCAGCGGCGCCTGCCGTCAAGGAGGCCCGCTGATGGAATCCTATGCACTGCTGCTGGGCTCCACGCTCAGCGCCGGCACCGTGCTGGCGCTGGCCGCGCTGGGCCTGCTGATCAATGAAAAGGCCGGCATCGTCAACCTGGGTGCCGAGGGCATGATGCTGTGCGCCGCCATCGCGGGCTTTGCCGCCGTGGTCCACACGGGCAGCACCACCGTGGGCTTTCTGGCCGGCATGGGTGCGGGCGCGCTGCTGGCCGCCATCTTCGGCGTGCTGGTGATCTGGCTGAACACCAACCAGTACGCGACGGGGCTGGCGCTGTCGCTGTTCGGCACGGGCTTCTCGGCCTTCCTGGGCCTGGGCTATGTGCAGGCACGCCTGCCCGAGCTGCCCAAGTTCGCCGTGCCCTGGCTGTCGGACCTGCCCGTGGTCGGCACGGCGCTGTTCCGCCTGCACCCGCTGGTCTATGGGGCCGTAGTCATTGCGGCGGCCCTGGTCTGGTTCCTTTACCGCACGCGGGCCGGCCTGGTGCTGCGCGCCGTGGGTGAGTCGCCCCAGTCGGCCCATGCGCTGGGCTACCCGGTGCGCCGCATCCGCCTGGCGGCCGTGGTGTTCGGCGGCGCCATGTGCGGGCTGGCCGGTGCCTATATCTCCACCGTCTACACGCCGCTGTGGGTGGAGGGCATGGTGTCGGGCCGGGGCTGGATCGCGCTGGCGCTGACCACCTTTGCCACCTGGCGCCCTGCGCGCGTGCTGCTGGGCGCCTACCTGTTCGGCGGCGTGACCATGCTGCAGTTCCACCTGCAGGCCACGGGCGTGCAGGTGGCCAGCCAGCTGCTGTCCATGCTGCCCTACCTGGCGACCATCGTCGTGCTGGTGCTGATCTCGCGCAATCCGGCCTGGATCCGTGCCAACATGCCGGCCTCGCTGGGCAAGCCCTTCTACCCGGGCTCCTGACGCTTTCATTTTTTCTCTCTCCCTCCAGAACCACAAAAGGACAAACGCATGCCCGCTTTGCGCGAACGCACCCTGAAACCTGGCCTGAAAAGCACGCTTGTGAAGATGATCGGCCTGTCGGCCATCTCGGTGGCGGCCCTGACCGCCTGCGGCAAGAAGGAAGAGGCCGCAGCGCCTGCTCCCGCTGCCGCGCCTGCCGCCCAGGCGCCGGCCGAGAAGCTCAAGATCGGCTTCATGTACGTCAGCCCCATCGGCGACGGTGGATGGACCTTCCAGCACGAGCTGGGCCGCAAGGCCATCCAGGAGAAGTTCGGCGACAAGGTGGAAACCTCCTTCGTCGAAAGCGTGCCCGAGAGCGCCGATGCCGAGCGCGTGATGCGCGACATGGCTGGCCAGGGCAACAAGCTGATCTTCGCGACCAGCTTCGGCTACCAGGAGTTCGTGCAGAAGGTCGCGGCCGACCTCAAGGACGTGAAGTTCGAGCACGCCACCGGCTACAAGAACGCCGACAACGTGGCCACCTACGACACCAAGACCTTCGAGGGCGCCTACCTTGCCGGCATCGTGGCCGGTGGCATGACCAAGACCAAGACCGTCGGCGTCGTGGCCTCGGTGCCGATTCCTGAAGTGGTGCGCAACATCAACAGCTTCGTGCTGGGTGCGCAAAGCGTCGATCCCTCGATCAAGGCCAAGGTGGTCTGGGTGAACGAATGGTTCGCCCCGCCCAAGGAGTCCGAGGCTGCCACCTCGCTGATCAACGGCGGCGTGGACGTGCTCTACCAGAACACCAACTCCCCGGCCGTGCTCAAGACGGCCGAGGAACGCGGTGCGCGCGCCTTCGGCAAGGACGGCGACATGAGCGCCTTCGCGCCCAAGGCCCACCTGGGCTCGGCCGTGATCGACTGGACGCCTTACTACAGCAAGGTCACCCAGGACACGCTGGACGGCAAGTGGCAGGGCGGCTCGTTCTGGTGGGGCGTGAAGGAAGGCGCCATCGACCTCGTGAAGATCGCCGACGACGTGCCCCAGGACATCAAGGACAAGGTCGCCAAGGCACGCGACGGCTTGAAGGACGGCAGCTTCGCCGTCTGGACCGGCCC
>NZ_JAELTK010000160.1:0-4563 GCF_016428765.1 Delftia sp. ASV31 | reverse complement strand
CCGGCGTCTGGACGGCGACATGGACGGTGTGGGCGGGGAGGGACATGCGAATGCGGGGAAAGCGGGGCCTGAAAACGCGGGCGCCGCACGGCAGGGCCTGCGGCAACCAAGCCGCCAAGCATAAGCCTTTGGCGCTGCCCGGAGCCTGGGTGCGGCGTTCTACACCAGACGCCCCGGCCGGTGACTGCGGGTTTCTGGGTATATCGTCAATTTCTGTGGATAACTTTGTGGGGATTATTCGGATCTATGGGCATGCACCTGCTTATCCGGCCTTGCCAATCGGTGCATGCTGAAAATGTTGCTATCAAAAAAATTATTCAAAAACAATGGCTTATATCGATATGTCGCCGGCGTGCAGGCGCGGATGACAACTGCAACTCCTAGGGCCTCGCTCGGATTTTTCTGTGCATAAGATGGTCTGTGGCCATCTTGTGCAGCAAGCGGCTGTCGGGTACCCGGCTTGTGGACAGCGGGGCCTTGCCGGGCCGTTGGCGGCCCCGGCAGGGGCCGGCGCTGCGCTGGCGTCCGGCCCTGGGGTTCGGGAGAAGCGGCAGGCGGGGAGGCGGCTCGCTCAGCGCTGGCGCAGGGCGCGCGAATGGCTGTGCACGGTCTCCACCAGGGCCGCCACATGCTCGGGCGGCGTGAACTGGCTGATGCCGTGGCCCAGGTTGAAGATGTGCGTGGGACCCGTGGTGGTCCTGTCGGTGTGCGGGGCGCCGAAGCTGTCGAGCACGGCGCGCGCCTGCTCGGCCACGCGCTCGGGCGGTGCGAACAGCACATTGGGGTCGATGTTGCCCTGCAGCGCCTTGCCGGGTCCGCCCACCTCGCCCCCGACGATGGCGCGGGCGCGGGCCAGGTTGGCCGTCCAGTCCAGGCCCAGCACCTCGCAGTCCAGGTCCTTCATGTCGGGCAGCCAGATGCCGCCGCCCTTGGTGAAGACGATGCGCGGCACGTCCTGCCCATCGACGCCCGTGCGCTTGAGTCCGGCCAGCACGCGCTTGGTATAGGCCAGGCTGAATTCCTGGAAGGCGCCGTCGGCCAGCACGCCGCCCCAGCTGTCGAACACCATCACGGCCTGGGCGCCCGCATCGATCTGGGCGTTGAGGTAGGCGGCCACGCTGTCGGCGTTGATGGCCAGGATGCGGTGCATCAGGTCGGGGCGCGCATACATCAGGCTCTTGACCAGGCGGTAGTCGTCGCTGCCCTTGCCCTCGACCATGTAGCAGGCCAGGGTCCAGGGGCTGCCCGAGAAGCCGATCAGCGGCACGCGGCCATCGAGCGCGCGGCGGATGCTGGTCACGGCGTCGAACACATAGCGCAGCTTGTCCATGTCGGGCACGGCCAGCTCGGCCACGGCGGCCTCGTCGCGCACCACCTTGGCAAAGCGCGGGCCTTCGCCTTCGGCAAAGGACAGGCCCAGGCCCATGGCGTCGGGCACGGTCAGGATGTCGGAGAACAGGATGGCCGCGTCCAGCGGGAAGCGCTCCAGAGGCTGCAGTGTGACCTCGGTGGCGTAGTCCACGTTGGTGGCCAGGCCCATGAAGCTGCCGGCCCGGGCGCGCGTGGCCTTGTATTCGGGGAGATAGCGGCCCGCCTGGCGCATCAGCCACAGCGGCGTGTAGTCGGTGGCCTGGCGCCGGCAGGCGCGCAGGAAGGTGTCGTTGGTCAGGGGGGCGAAGCTCATGGTGGGCGATTGTCGCCGAGTCGGCTTCGCCAGGCTGTCGCGATGCCCGAGCGGCGCAGGGCGTCTTGCCTCGGGTTAACCCTGGTCAATATCGGCGGCAACGGGCTTTTTGAGGCCGCTACATTGTGCGGCGTGCGTTCCGCACGGGAATCCGTCCATGCAAGGAGAGAGTTTGCGATGCAGCGAAGAACCCTGACCCAGATCCTGGCCCTGGCACCGGCTGTTTCGGCCGCCAGCTGGCTGGCTGGAAGTGCCACGGCGGCCGAGCCGCTGTTTCCGGGCAAGGCGCCGCTGCGCATCGTCGTGGGCTACCCGCCCGGTGGCGCCACCGACCGCGTGGCGCGCATTGTGGCCGACAAGCTGCAGGCGCGCGTGGGCTCGCCCGTGGTGGTGGAGAACAAGCCCGGCGCGGGCGGACGCCTGTCGGCCCAGTATGTGAAGAACGCGCCGGCCTCCCAGCCCGCGCTGCTGCTGGCAAACCCGGCCGTGATGCTGGTGGCGCCCCTGGTGTTCCCCGACTCGGGCTACGACCCCGACAAGGACTTCCGCCCGGTCAGCGAGGTCAATCGCTACGAATTCGGCGTGGCCGTGGCCAGTGCCGTGCCCGTCAGGCAGCTGTCGCACCTGCTGGCCTGGCTGCGTGCCAATCCGCAGCAGGCCAACGTGGGCGTGCCGGCCACGGGCAGCCTGCCGCACTTCTTCTCGCTGATGCTGGGCGAGGCCGCCAAGGTCCGGACCGAAACCGTGGGCTACAAGGGCTCGGCCCCGCTGCTGACCGACCTGGTGGGCGGCCAGGTGCCGCTGGCCATCGACACCTTCGACGTGCTGCTGCCCCAGCACGAGGCCGGCAAGATCCGCGTGCTGGCCGTGTCGGGCGAGCGCCGCAGCACCATGGCGCCGGACATACCCACGCTCAAGGAATCGGGCCTGAACCTGTCGGGCATGGGCTGGAACACCTTGTTCGCGCCTCAGAGCATGGCGCCCGACGTTGCCGAGCGCCTGTCGCGCATGGTGCAGGAGATCATGAAGGAGCCCGACACGCGCCAGAAATTCGAGGCCAGCCGGCTGACCCCGGTCTCCAGCAGCAGCGCGCAGACGGCCGAGATGCTCAAGGCCTACCGCGCGCAGTGGACGCCGGTGGTGCAGCGCTCGGGTTTCAAGCCCTGAACCTTCAAGAAAATGGCCCGTACGGGCCTTTTTTCATCGCCGGGCCGCCCCAAGATGAAAAACGCCCCCTCGGGGGCAGCGTGGGGGTCATTTTTCATGGGGCCTAGGGGTTTCCTCGGTGCCTGGGCGCTTGTGGTGGAAAGGGTCTGGCGACTAACATTTACCGACCATTCGGTAAATTATGTTTGATCTGCCGCATAAAGACGGCAGACAGGCCACGGAGACTTTCATGCCCCCATCGCTGGTTCTGGTTGAGCAGCAAGACGCCGTCCGCACCCTGGTGCTGAACCGCCCCGACGCGCTCAACAGCTTCAATGCGCAACTGCACGAGCAGCTGCTTTCGGCCCTGGAGCAGGCCGCCGGCGATGCCACGGTGCGCTGCGTGGTGCTCACGGGCGCAGGGCGCGGCTTTTGCGCGGGCCAGGACCTGTCCGACCCCGAGGCGGCGCCCGACCAGAACCTGGGCGACCTGATCGAGCGCCGCTACCAGCCGCTGTGCCTGCGGCTCAAGTCCATGCCCGTGCCCGTGGTGGCCGCCGTCAATGGCGTGGCCGCAGGCGCGGGCGCCAATATCGCGCTGGCCTGCGACCTGGTGCTGGCCGCGCGCTCGGCCAGCTTCATCCAGGCCTTTGCCAAGATCGGCCTGGTGCCCGACTGCGGCGGCACCTGGCTGCTGCCGCGCCTGGTGGGCCGTGCGCGCGCCCTGGGCCTTGCACTGCTGGGCGACAAGCTGCCTGCGGCCGAGGCCGAACGCATCGGCCTGATCTGGCGCTGCGTGGAAGATGCCGATTTGCGCAGCGAGGCCCAGGCCCTGGCCCAGCGCCTGGCCGCCATGCCCGTGCGGGCCCTGGCGCGCACACGGGAGGCCATGGACTCTGCCCAACTGCTGGACTACGAACATGCGCTCACGCGCGAGGCGCGCCAGCAGGGCCAGCTGGGCGCGGCCCACGACTACCAGGAAGGCGTGGCCGCCTTCCTGGGCAAGCGGGCTGCCGTGTTCTCGGACCGTTGAGGAGCGGCGCCATGCAAGACACCCACACCCCGGACGAAGCCGCACAGCGCCTGGCCGAACAGGTGCGCGACGGCATGCTGGCACGCGACCGCGCCGCGCAAGGCCTGGGCCTGCGCATCACGGACATCGCCCCCGGCGCGGCGCGCATGGAGATGGCCGTGCGCGACGACATGCTCAACGGCTTCGACATCTGCCACGGCGGCTTCATCACGGCGCTGGCCGACACGGCCTTTGCCTATGCCTGCAATGCGCGCAACGAGATGACGGTGGCCTCGGGCCTGAGCGTGGACTTCGTCGCGCCCGGCCGGCCCGGCGACGTGCTCACGGCCCAGGCCCGCGAAGTCTCGCGCGCAGGCCGCACCGGCGTCTATGACGTGCAGGTCACCAACCAGCGCCAGGAAGTGATCGCGCTGTTCCGTGGCCGCTCGCACAGCTTCAAGGGCCGGCCCACCGTGCCCGGCCTGACAGAGCCCGCCTGAAGAGGTCCGCCATGTCCCTGCAGCGCCCCGCCCCCGGCGAACTCGACCCCATCGAAACCGCCAGCCGCGACGAGATCGCCTCGCTGCAGCTGCTGCGCCTGCGCTGGTCGCTGCAGCACGCCTACGACCATGTGCCGCACTACCGCCGCGCGTTCGACGAGAAGGGCGTGCACCCGTCCGACCTGCGCACGCTGTCCGACCTGGCCCGCTTTCCCTTCACC
>NZ_JAELTK010000015.1:0-89660 GCF_016428765.1 Delftia sp. ASV31 | reverse complement strand
CGTGAAACTCGTTGCGCGCTGCGCGCTTCACTCAAACATCACGGCGAGCTAGACAACGAAGCAAGCCTGTCCTTCGGCAGGCTTGCCACCCCGCATCCCGCCCAACGCAGGCGTGGGCAGAAGGGGGGAGGCTGAGGGGTAGCCAACAGCCAACAGCCGGCGCCATCGCTCCGCTCGGCTTCAAACCAGGGGCCGAGCGAAGCGAAGGCCCGGGCAAACTCCCCGTATGTCAGCGCCTGCGGCGTGGTGGTTGCGGGGTTGCAGTCCTGCCGAAGGACAGGACTGCTTCGTGATCTGACTCGCCGTGATGTTTGAACGTAGCGCGCAGCGCGAAGAGAGTTTCACGGCGAACCCCGCAACCGCCACGACGCAGGTTGCCCCGCAGCGAAGCGAAGGGGTCGCGGACATCCGGGTCGCCTTTTCTTGGCCTACGTTCTTTTGGCGAAGCAAAAGAAGGTAGGTCGGCCGCCGGGCCGAGACCCGGCCTCGAAAAGAAACCCCCCGGCAGGGCCAGAACCAGCAAGCGCAGCAACACGCAGCAAACGCAGCAAACGCAGCAAACGCAGCAGCGCCCAAAAATCTCAGGCAGCCAACCTGAACCGCTCCACCACCCCCCCAAACCCCCTCTCCAGATCCGCAATCAAATCCAAAGGATCCTCCAGCCCCACATGCAACCGCACCACAGGCGCAGTCCCCGTCCACACACTGTGCTCCCGCAACCGCTCAGGCTGCGCCACCAGCGCCAGGCTCTCATACCCGCCCCAGGAAGCCCCCTGCGCAAACTGCCGCAACGAGTCAACGAACACGGCGCCGGCACCGGAGTCCACCCCTTCGGCAAACGCGAATGACACCAGCCCGCTGGCCCCGCTGAAGTCACGCTTCCACAGCGCATGGCCGGGATCGGACGGCAGGGCCGGGTAGAAGACGCGGCCGACCTGGGGCTGCTGCTCCAGCCACTGCGCGATTTCGGTGGCGTGGCGCTGGTGCTGGGCCAGGCGCACGGGCAGGGTGCGCAGGCCGCGCAGTGCCAGGTAGGCGTCGTCGGCGCCTATGGTCAGGCCCAGGGCCTCGTAGGCGGTGGATATCTTCTTCGACAGCGCGGGGCCGTCGGTGATGACGATGCCCTGCATCACGTCGGAGTGGCCGGCAATGTACTTGGTCGCGGCCTGGATGGAGAGGTTGGCGCCGTGCTCCAGGGGCTGGTAGAACCAGCCGCCGCTCCAGGTGTTGTCGGTGGCCACGGCAATGCCGTGCCGGCGCGCCACGGCGGCCAGGGCGGGCAGGTCCAGCACCTCGTAGAGCAGGGAGCTGGGCGATTCCAGGTAGACCAGGCGGGTGTTGGGGCGGATCTTGCCGGCCAGATCGTCGCGCGAGGGCGAGAAGTACTCCAGCGTGATGCCCAGGCGCTGCAGCAAGGTGGCATCCACGCGGCGCACGGGCGAGTAGACGCTGTCGGCCACCAGGGCATGGTCGCCGGGCGAGAGCAGGGCGATGAGCACCAGGGTGATGGCGGACAGGCCCGAGGGCGTGAGAAAGGCGCGGTGCCCGCCCTCCAGCGCGACCACGGCGTCTTCCAGCGCGCGGTGCGTGTCCAGGCCGTGGCGGCCGTAGGAGGCCACGCGCTCGCCGGCCTCGCGGCGGTGGTGCAGGTCGGCGTAGGCGGCGCTGTCGGCAAAGCGCACGGTGCTGGTGCGCACCACGGGCACGTTGACGGGGCCGGAGCCGCCCTGCAGCGGCGGCGTGCCTGCGTGCAGCAGGCGGGTCGACGGGCCCAGCGGCCGGTGCTTGTCTTGGGGGGTGCTCATGCCACGGCCTCGCTGGGACGGAAGTAGGCGGCGTTGTAGTTCTTGACTTCGCCGGTGTCGGGGTCGATGGCCACGCGGCCGCTCAGGGTTTCCAGCGGCTGGCCGTAGAGGTGGAAGTGCAGCGTGGGCTGCTCGCCCACGACGGCAATGCTGTGGATGTCATCGGGCAGGAAGGCGATGGAGGCGCCCGGCTGCACGGTGAATTCGCGCGCCAGGTGGATGCTGGCGCGTGCGGGGTTGCTGCGGTCGTCCGTGCGTTCGTAGAGGCGGTTGAGCTCCTGGCCTTCGACGGCAACGATCACGGCCCAGGTCGTGTGGTTGTGCGGCGCCGTGGTCTTGCCGGGGTTGATGGAGTTCAGGTACAGGGCCAGGCCCGCATCGCCATCGGCCGGGTTGAGGCGGTAGCGCGTGGAGGCGCCCACGCCTTCGGTCTGCGCGGGCGGGGGAAAGTCCGCGCGGCTGAACAAGGCCTTGTGCGCGGCCAGCTGCTCCAGGCGTGCGGTGATGGCCGACAGGGTGCTGCGGTCGGGCGCGCCGGCCTGCAGCAGCTGACGCACGTCGGCCAGGGCGGCGTCCACGGCCTGGCGGCGCCGGGCGGCGGCGTCTGTATGGGTGCCTGTATCTGCGCCTGTGCCGGCCGGGGTTTCAGTCGTTGTTTCTGCGGTCATGGGATGTGCTCCTGGAGGTGGGGGATCAAAGGGCAAAGCGCAGGCTGTTGAAGGGCAGCGGCGTTGTGGCCGGGGCGGCTGGCGCAGGCCTGGGCCGTGCACCATCGCCCAGGGCGCGCTGCAGGAATTCGCGCGTGCGCTCGCTGCGCGGGCTGCCGAAGATCTGGGCGGCCGGGCCGTGCTCGACGATGCGGCCGGCCTCGGTGAAATAGACCTGGTCGCTGACCTCTTCGGCAAAGCGCATTTCGTGCGTGACCAGCACGCAGGTCATGCCGTCCCTGACCAGGTCGCGGATCACGGTCAGCACCTCGCCCACGGTCTCGGGGTCCAGGGCCGAGGTCACTTCGTCGAACAGGATCAGCTCGGGCCGCATGGCCAGGGCGCGCGCAATGGCCACGCGCTGCTGCTGGCCGCCGGACAGCTCGCCGGGGTAGGCGGATTCCTTGTGGTCCAGGCGCACCTTCTGCAGCAGGGCGCGGGCCTCGCGCTCGGCCGTGGCGCGGTCGCGGCCGACCACGCGCGTGGGGGCGATGACCAGGTTCTCCAGCACCGACAGATGGGGGAACAGGTTGTACTGCTGGAAGACGAAGCCCACGCGCTTGCGCAGGGCGATCAGCTCGGCCTCGGTGCGCAGCTGGTCCACGCGCGTGCCCGCCACCGAGATGGCGCCGCGCTGGGGCCGCAGCAGGCCGGTGATGCAGCGCAGGATGGTGGACTTGCCCGAGCCCGAGGGCCCGATGATGGTCACCGCCTCGCCGCGCCGCACCTGCACGTCGATGCCTTGGAGCACCTGGTTGTCGCCAAAGGACAGGTGCACATCCTGCAGGTGGACCAGTGCGGGCGCCGTGCCGGACTCTGCCGAGGCGGCACTATGCACCGCTTGGGTGACGTGGTGTGTGCCAGCGCTGCCCGACTCAGGGACGCCAAGCAAGGGCCGCCCCGCAGCGAAGGTGTCGTCCCCCTCCCGCGAAGCGAGAGAGGGGGAAGCGGCGAAGCCGCTCAGGGGGAGCGTTTCAGTGATTTTCATGGCGTCGCTCCAATGCCCGGGTTGCCCGGGCGATGGGATAGCAATAGGCAAAGAAAAGCGCGAGCAGCGTGAAGTACACAAGGATGGTGAAGTCCGTGCGTGCCACGGTGTTGCTGGCGATCTGGGCGGTGTCCACCACGTCGTGCACGCCCACCAGCGAGGCCAGCGAGGTGCTCATGGTGATGCTGGCGTAGAGGTTCATCCACGGCGGCAGCATGCGGCGCACGCACTGCGGCAGCACGATGAGGCGGAAGATCTCGCTGCGGCGAAAGGCCAGCGACTGGGCCGCCTCCCACTGCGCGCTGGGAATGGACTGGATGGCTCCCCGGAAGATCTCGGCCACGTTGGCGCTGGTGGGCAGGGCCAGGCCCAGCACCACCTTGACCCAGTCGGGGAACGGAAAGGTCCAGCCCACCAGCTTCAGCTCGAACGGGAACACATAGGTGGTGAAGTAGATGAGCACCAGGATGGGCGCATTGCGAAACAGCTGCACATACCAGCGCACGCCCGTGCGCACGGCCGGCGTGGGCGACAGCGACAGGGCTCCCAGCACCAGGCCGGCCACGGTGCCGAGGGCCACGGCCAGCACGCTGATCTCGATGTTGACCAGGAGGCCGCGCAGCAGCGCGGGCAGCCATTTCCACAGGTGCAAGAAGGCGGGCGGGGCGCTGTCCGTGGCGGCCCAGCAGGCGCACAGAACCAGCAGTGCGGCGCCCGCGATCAGCCAGGGGCTGCGCACCGCGCGCAGCAGGGCGGCAGGCAGCGGGCGGGGCGCGGCGCCGGCGTTCAGGGTGGCTTCATTGGCCATAGCCGGGCATCCTCAGGTGTTGTTCCAGCCAGCGGCCCGCCAGGCTGACCAGCCAGGTCAGCAGGCCGAACCACAGCAGGATGAGCAGCAGCAGCTCCAGCACGTTGTCGCGCTGCGACCAGATCATGATGGACTCGTAGGTCACGTCGCCCACGGCGATGGCCGAGGCCACGGCCGTCATCTTCACCAGGTCCACCAGGTTGTTGGTCAGCGAGGGCAGGGCAAAGCGCACGGCCAGCGGCAGCTGCACGCGCACCAGCAGCTGGCGCTGCGAAAAGCCCAGCGAGCGCGCCGCCTCCAGCGTGGTGGCGGGCACGGCCTCGATGCCGGCGCGCAGCGCCTCGGCATGGAACACGCCCTTGTGCAGCGAGACCACGATCACCACCCAGACAAAGGGCGTGAGCGGGTTGTTGCCCGCGCCCCAGTCGCGCAGCTGCTGGGTGATCAGCATGTTGAGCACCAGGAAGGCGCAGTACAGCTGCACCAGCGTGGGCGTGTTGCGCGTGACCTCCACAAAGGCGCGCGCAGGCCGTGCCAGCCAGGCGCGGCCCGAGGTCAGGGCCGCCGCCAGCGCCACGCCGGCCGCCAGGCTGCCGGCAATGGTCAGCAGGGCCAGCTGCACGGTCACGAACATGCCGCGCACAAAGGCCTGGCGCTCGGCCACGTCCAGCACGAAGGCGTAGTTCAGGCCCAGGCCCTTGAGCGCTTGCACGCCCTGGGCAAGCAGGCTGTCGTTCATGGCACGGCCTCCAGTGCGGCCGGCTGTGCATGCGCTTGCGCTTGCGCAGCGGGGTCTTTCAGCGCGGCCACGGCGCGTGCGATGCGGGCCGTGGCCTCGGCCAGCACCTCGTCGCTGGCGGCCGTGGAGATGCGGAAGTACGGCGACAGGCCGTAGGCCCCGCCATCCACGGCAGCCACGCCTTCGGACTCCAGCAGCCATTCGGTCAGGTCGGTGTCGCTGGCGATGGGCTGGCCGTCCGGGCGCAGGTGGCCTATCAGCGCGCCGCAGTGCACAAAGGCAAAGAACGATCCGCCCGGCGGCAGCAGGGCCAGGCCCGGCACCTGGTCCAGCGCCTGGGTGACCCGTTGCGCGCGCCGCGCATAGGCGTTGCGGGCCTGCTGCACAAAGCTCTGGTCGGGCGACTGCAGCGCCGCCGCGGCTGCGGCCTGGGCCACGGAATTGGGCCCTGACGAGGCCTGCGACTGGATCACCACCATGGCCTGCACCAGCGCGGCCGGGCCTGCGCCCCAGCCGATGCGCCAGCCGGTCATGGCATAGGTCTTGGAGACGCCGTTGACCAGCAGCGTGCGCTCGCGCAGGTCGGGGGCCACCGCCAGCCAGTGCGCGGGGGCCTGGGGCGTGAACCAGATGTGCTCGTACAGCTCGTCGAGCAGCACCAGCACCTGCGGGTGCTGGCGCAGCACCTGGGCCAGGGCGGCCAGTTCCTCGCGGCTGTAGACGGCGCCCGAGGGGTTGCCCGGCGTGTTCAGCACCAGCCAGCGCGTGCGCGGCGTGATGGCGGCCTGCAGCGCGGCTGGCGTGAGCTTGAAGCCCTGCTCAATGCCGCAGTCCACGATGACCGGCGTGCCGTCGTTCACGCGCACGATGTCGGGAAACGAAGGCCAGTACGGCGCGGGCACGATGACCTCGTCGCCCGCGTCCAGCGTGGCCGCCAGCGCGTTGTAGATCACCTGCTTGCCGCCGTTGCTGACGATGATCTGCCCGGCGTCGAAGTCCAGCCCGTTCTCGCGCCGGTACTTGGCGCTGATGGCCTGGCGCAGCGCGGCCGTGCCGGGCGTGGGCGTGTACTTGGTTTCGCCACGGGCCAGGGCCGCGATGGCGGCCTGCTTGATGGGCTCGGGCGTGTCGAAATCGGGCTCGCCCGTGGTCAGCGCAATGATGTCGCGGCCCTGGCGGGCCAGGGCCGTGGCCCGCGCGCTGGCCGCGGCATTGGGCGAGAGACTGACGCGTTGCACGCGCTGCGAAAGGGGAAAGGGCGTGGTCATGGCGTGGGGCCTTCCTGGAATGCGGCGGCTGGCGTTGGAGAAACCTGCGGCAAGTCATGCGGCAAATCGTCCGGCAGGGCTTGCAGCACCTTGCCGGGATTGAGCAGGCCCAGCGGGTCGAAGGCCTGCTTGAGACGCCGCATGAGCTGCAGCTCCACGGCGCTCTTGTAGCGGGGCAGCAGGTCGCGCTTGGTCTGGCCCACGCCGTGCTCGGCGCTGATGGAGCCGCCGTGGGCGTGCACGCTGTCGTGCACCACCTCGTGGATGGCGTCTTCCTGGGCAAACAGCTGCGCGGGCGTGCTGTCCGGAGCGTGCGACACGTTGTAGTGCAGGTTGCCGTCGCCCAGGTGCCCGAAGGCCACGGGCCGCACGGCGCCAAAGCGCGCCTGCAGCAGCGCGGCCGTGGCCGCAAGAAAGTCGGGGATGCGCGAGATGGGCACCGACACGTCGTGCTTGATGTTGCGGCCGTCGCGCCGCTGGGCCTCGCCCAGGGCCTGGTCGCGCAGCTGCCACAGGGCCTGGCTTTGCTGCAGGCTCTCGGCAATGGCGGCATCGGTGACCAGGCCGTCCTCGAAGGCCTGGCCCACCACGCACTCGAAGCGCTGGCGCGCATGGTCCTCGCCCTCGCTGTCGGACAGCTCGATCAGCGCAAACCAGGGCGCCTTGAGCGCCAGCGGTATCGGCTGCTCGGGCACATGGCGGGCTATCAGGCCCAGTGCCGTGTCCGACATCAGCTCGAACGCCGTCAGGCTGGCGCCGAAGCCCGCCCGCGCCTGGCTGAGGAAGGCCACTGCATCGCGTATGCAGCCAAAGGCCAGCAGGGCCGTGTGCTGGGCGCGGGGCAGCGGATGCAGGCGCAGCGTGGCCGCCGTGATGATGCCCAGCGTGCCTTCGCTGCCCACGTACAGGTCGCGCAGCGCATAGCCGGTGTTGTCCTTGCGCAGCCCGCGCAGGCCGTCCCAGATGTCGCCCTCGGCCGTCACCACTTCCAGGCCCAGCACCAGCTCGCGCGCGTTGCCGTAGCGCAGCACCTGGGTGCCGCCCGCGTTGGTGGACAGGTTGCCGCCAATGGTGCAGCTGCCCTCGGAGCCCAGGCTGAGGGGAAACAGCCGGTCCGCATCGCGCGCTGCCTGCTGCACATGGGCCAGCACGGCGCCGGCTTCCACGGTCAGGGTGTCGTTGTCGGTGTCGATGGCGCGCACGCGGTTCAGGCGCGCCAGCGACAGCAGCACGGCGTGGCCCGAGGCGTCGGGCGTGGCGCCGCCCATCAGCCCGGTGTTGCCGCCCTGGGCCACGATGGGCGTGCGGTGGGCGCGGCACAGGCGCACCAGCTGCGCCACCTGGGCCGTGTCGGCGGGCCGTGCCACGGCCAGGGCCTGGCCCGTGAGGCGGCCATGCTGGTCGGTCAGGTAGCCGGCCGCATCGGCACCCGTGAGCACATGGGCGTCGCCCAGGGCGTGGCGCAGCGCGGTTACCAGGTCGGCGGGGCCGGTGATGTGGCCGCTGGTGCTGGTGTTGGTGCTGGTGTGGGTGCTCATGCGGGCGCCTTCCTGAACTTGTCGTGCAGTTGGTGCAGCAGCGGCGTGGGCGTCATGCCGTTGCGCTGCTCCACCTCGATCAGCCAGCCGGTGCGGTGCCAGTCCTGCACGATGCGGTCGATGGCCGCCTGCGTGTCGGACTCGCCCTTGCGCAGCCAGATCACCGAGGGCGAGGGAATGATGTCGGCGGGCGAAACGATCTCGTAGTCCTTCCAGTCCGCATTGCTGGCCACGAGTTCGCGCAGCGTGGGGCTGACATGCACGGCGGCCGCGCAGTTGCCGCCCTTGAGGGCCAGCAGCGACTCGGGCTGGCCCCGGAAGGCCTTGATCTGGGCGCCGTATTGATCGGCCAGCGGCTTGGTGAAATTGCTGCCCTGCGACACGCACACGGGCTTGCCGCGCAGGTCGTCCCACTGGCGCACGCCGCTGCCCTTCTTGGCGATGGCGGCGCCGCCGACTTCCTCGAACGGCGTGGGCACGAAGGACAGGATCTCGCTGCGCTCCTGCGTCCACTGCATGTTGGCGATCAGGATGTCCACCTTGCCCTGCTGCAGGAACTGCACGCGGTTGGACGGCTGGACCTGCACGGTCTCCACTCCCACGCCCAGGCCCTTGGCCACGCCTTCGGACAGCTGCACGTTGTAGCCCACGTGCCTTTGCGTGACGGGGTCGATGGTGCCGAACGGCGGCCCCGAAAGCATCACCCCCACCACGATCTTGCCGCGCTGCTTGATGCGGTCCAGCGTGGCGTCGGCATGGGCTGCCAGGGCCGTGAGGGCGAGCAGGGCCGCCAGTGCGGTGCGAGTCCGCTTCATGGCTTGGCTCCCTTGGCGGCGGCCTGGGTTGCCTGCGCATCGGCCTGCGCTGCCGCATACACCGCGAAGTCGTAGGGCGCGCGGTCGAACTGGCCCTTCAGCGCGCGTTCGTGGCGCTCGGCGATCCAGGTGTCGGGCACGCCGCTGGCGCGGGCCACCTTGAGCAGAAAGCCCGTGCGGTGCCAGTCCTGGATGGCCTTGTCCACGAAGGCCTGGGTGTCTGCCTCGCCGCGGCGCGTCCACACCACGGTGGGCGAGGGAATCAACTGGTCCTGCGTGCCCAGCTCGAAGTCCTTCCACTCGGATGCATTCGGGCCGGTGAGCTTTTCATAGAGCGCGGGCTGGATATGGACCGAAGCCGCGCAGGTGCCGCCCTTGAGCGCCAGCAGCGACTCGGGAATGCCGCGCAGGCCCTTGACCACGGCGCCATAGCTCTCGGCCAGGGGCTTGGCGAAGTTGCTGCCCTGCGACACGCAGGCCACCTTGCCACGCAGGTCTTCCCAGCGCTTGATGCCGCTGGCCTTGGCCACCAGGGCGCCGCCGCCGATCAGGTCATAGGGCGTGGGCGCGAACGAGAGGATCTCGCTGCGCTCCTGCGTCCACTGGATGTTGGCGATCAACAGGTCCACCTTGCCGCTTTGCAGGAACTGCACGCGCGTGGAGGCGGTCACGGGAACCGTCTCCAGCGGCACGCCCAGGCGGCGCGCGATGTCGGCGGCCAGCTCGGTCTGGTAGCCGCCGGTCTTGCCGGTGGCGGGGTCCAGCACGCCGAACGGCGGGCTGGCGCCATCAATGCCCACGGACAGCTTGCCGCGTTGCTTGATCTTGTCCAGCGTGGCATCGGCGTGGGCGGCGCCGGCGCCCAGCAGCAGGGCCAGGGCGGCGGCAAGGGGGGGAAGAAGGCGGGGCATGCGTGAATCCATCAGGGAACGGAAGGCCCGGCCCCGTCTTGCGGGGCCTGGGCCTGGGTGGTCGAAAAAAAAGCAGGGGTGGACCGCCGTGGCGGCCGGCGGTCAGCTGGCTGACTTGAACTTGGCCTGCAGCTCGGGCAGCAGCGGGTTGGCCGGCTCGATGCCCACGCGCTTTTCGGCGGCGATCAGCCAGCCCGTGCGGTGCCAGTCCTGCACCACCTTGTCCACGGCGGCGATGGTGTCGGCCTCGCCCTTGCGGGTCCAGACCACGGAAGGCGCGGGCAGCACCTCGCCGGCGATGGGGGCCGAGTACTGCGCCCATTCGGGGTTGCTGCGCAGCAGCGGGTAGATCAGCGTGCTGTCATGCACGGCGGCCACGCAGTTGCCGCCCTTGAGCGCCAGCAGCGAGTCCGACGAGCTCTTGTAGCCATGCACCTGGGCGCCGTACTCGCTGGCCAGCGGCTTGGCAAAGCTGCTGCCCTGGGACACGCACACGGGCTTGCCGCGCAGGTCTTCCCACTTGGCGATGCCGCTGCCCTTGCGCACGGCGGCAATGCCGCCCACGCGGTAGAAGGGCGTGGGCGCGTAGCCCAGGGTCTCGGCACGGTCGGGGTTCAGCTCCATGGAGGCGATCAGCAGATCCACCTTGCCGGCCTGCAGAAACTGCACGCGCGTGGCGGTCTGCACCTGGACCAGCTCGGCCTCCACGCCCAGGCCCTTGGCCAGGGCGCGTGCCAGCTCGGGGTTCCAGCCCACCAGCTGCTGGGTGGACGGGTCGATGGAGCCGAAGGGCCCGCCATTGACCAGCACGCCAATGGTGACCTTGCCGCGCTGCTTGATCTTGTCCAGCGTGGCATCGGCCCGGGCCTGGGTGCAGGCCAGGGCCAGCGCGGCGGCGATGAAGGTCAGGGATGCGGAAAGGGTGGCGCGGGGCTGGCGGCGCAGGGTGGGGCTTGTGTGCATGGCGGGAGCGGGGCGGTCGGGACGAACGAAAGATGCGTACGCCCGCATCTTCTGGCCGCCCTTGACCCACGGCAACAAAGCTTTGGGAGCATGTTTATGCACTTTGCGTCGCTGCATCAGGGTGATCACCAGGGAAATGTGGGCCCGAAGCAGGGCGGGTCGATGGTGTAATCGCGACGGCCGGGGTGCTGCACCCACCGGCACCTCCCAGCGAGCCCTCTCCCATGCACCAAGCCCTAGCGTCCCTACTCGCCCCTCTCGCCTGCGCCGCCCTGCTGTGTGCCAGCCCCGTGGCCTGGGCCGCCAATCCCACCAGCTCGGGCAATTGCGAGGAAAGCTCCACCAACATGTCCGAGGTGCGCGCCTGCCTGCACGAGCAGAACGTGGCCATGGTCAAGGCCGCCTACGTCTCGCTGTCGCTCAAGCTCAAGGCCCGCATGCCCCAGGCGTCGGAAGAGCTGGAAGTGGCGCAGAGAAACTGGGTGCAGTACGCACGCAGTGCCTGCGAGTTCCTCTCTGAATTCAATTCCGCCAGCTTTGCCAAGGACGATGCCCGCGCCAACTGCTGGAGCGACTTCGCCCGCGCCCGCGCCAAACAGCTCAAGTCCTGGGAAATGCAGCTGGACAAGAAGCCCTGAGGGCGGGGACGCTGCTCACTGGTAGTTCAGCGTGAAGGTGGCCCTGCCATTGGCCTGCCCCGTCGTGACTGCCGCAGCGGTCTGCACGTATTTGGCAGTCAGCGGGATCTTGAACTGGGCAACGCCCTGGGCGATGGTTCCCGCACTCCATTGGTTGGTGTTGCCAGGCACGTTGGAGTCCGGGCCGTAGCCGAGAGCGGTGCCATCCTTCAGTATCTGTATGCCTATTCCGGTGGCAACCGGTTTGCCGCCTGACGTGGCCTGGCTCAAGGTCAGGACGGTGCTCTGATTGCTGGTGTCGTTGGCATCGGTGAGCGTGATGTGGGGACGCAGAACGCTTTCGGGCGCGCCGCCCTTGCATTCCAGCGTGATGTCGAAGTGCTGGGGGATGGAGGTGGATTGGAGGCCCGTGAACCGCAGGATGGGCACAGCGCCCATGGGTACGGAGATGGTCGAGGCGGCCACCGAGCAGGAGGGACCGACCACCACCTTGGTGCGGCCGGACAGGTTGACGTATCCTGCGATGCAGCTGGGGCACTGGAATCGCATCTCGACGTTCATCCCGGAGCCCGTTAGTGTGCCAGCGGAAACGCTGCCGGTTTTCACCAGCTCGATCCAGACATCCTGGGTGGATGAAACATTCCAGAAATAACCCAGCGCGCCCGAATTATTTTCTGATTCGGTGGTAATGGGCATGGTTCTGCCACTGGGAGCGCTGGGGCCGCGCCATGTTGCCCACCAGCGGATTCCAATGCCGGGAATATTGGTGCTGTAGACATTATTGTATCCGGGCGTCTTGTTTCCGAATTGAACATTGGCAGCTACAACGGCTTTGGAAACATCGTACTCGAATGCCGTGTTCAGCACCGCTTTAAGATTAAATACGGTTGCCGTAGACTTCCATAGCGTCGATCCGTTGGAGTAATTTCCGGGTACTGTTATTTCCTCGGGCAGTGAAATGCTGGAGCTGGTGGGAGAGAATACGCCCCCGGCAAAGGCATTGGTGTTCATCGTTGCCGCTGAAAAGGCGATGAGAAATGGAAGGGCGATCAATGCAAGGCGGCGTACTTGCAAGGGAAATGAGGTAGTGAAAGAAGAATGCATGATACTGATTCGGTCCATTGCTGAAGTATGATTCTCGAAAATATCACGCAATAGTTTTATTGAACTTTTGAGTGAATAATGAGGGGCTGGAAATGAAAGCATCGAATCATTCGATGGGTGGCCTCTTTGGTATTTCGCACTCTACGCCGAAGATATGAGGTGATGCAATCAGATTGTTCTGAAAATGGTGTGTGGCTCAGTCAAAAGCCGCCCATGCACGCGATTCGTAAAGAGCAAGGCCCGCGTGTCACGGAGCTCGGGTGCGTGGGAGGTCGCGCAGACAAGCCTGGTCCAGTCCGTTCGCGGACCCGGCGGCTGTCGTGAGCGCGCCAGGCCGCTCAGTTGCTGAGAGGTGCGGTCGGAGAAGCGTCCCTGGCACCTCTGGCGGATTGCCAGAGCCCATCGGCCAGGGCTGTGATCTCAGGGGCCAGGTGCAGGCGTTCCAGCCAGCGGTCCGCAATGCCGCTGGCGCCGTGGAGGGCTCCGGCCAACTGGCCCGTGATGGCTGCCGTGGTGTCGGCGTCATCGCCCAGGTTGGCGGCCTGCAGTACCGCGCCTTCAAAGCTGTCATGCCTCGCAAAGCACCACAGGGCCGCCTCCAGGCTGTCCACCACGTAGCCGCTGCCGCGAATCTGTGCGGCCGGCTTGTCGCGATAGTCGCCACGGGCAATCTCCCGCAGGCGCGGGCTGGCGCCGTCTTGCAGAACGCCGCCCAGGTCCAGAACCTGCTGCCGGGGCAGTCCCTGCAGTGCCCGGCACAGCGCCACGGCGAACAGGCGGCAGGCCTGCAGGCATTCAGGTGCCGCGTGGGTAGTGCGTGAGCTGAGTTCAGCCATGCGCTGCACCAGGTCCTCGTCGGGGCCGAAGAACATGGGCACGGGCGCCAGCCGCATCAGGGAGCCGTTGCCGGCCTGGTCCGGGTCGGGCGACCCGGCCAGCGGATCGCCGGTGGCCAGGAAGCGCTGGATGGCCTCCCTGGTGGCCATGCCGATGTCAAAGCAGTTGCCGGTGGAACTCCAGTAGCCCCATTCGTACCAGTTGGCATAGCGCGTCATCTGGTCCTGCGGGTCGCAGCCGCCGCGCTGGAGCAGGCTTTCGGCCAGGCACAGGGCCATGGAGGTGTCGTCGGTCCACTTGCCTGCGGGCAGCGAGAAGGGGCCGCCGCCCACCATGTCGGTCAGCGGCGCAAAGCTGCCGCGCGGCTGGAATTCCAGCGTCGTTCCCACGGCGTCGCCACAGGCCAGGCCCAGCAGGGCACCACGGTATCGGTCCAGCGTGTCCATGGCCATGCCTGTGCTCTTGCTCATGGTTGGTCAGGGAGCGGTGCTGCGCAGCCGCGCCCGCACCTGCATGAGGGCAAAGCCCAGCAGGTTCAGGCCCTGCCAGCGCGCGGGGTCGGTGGCGCGCACATCGTCGGCGGCCAGGCCGATGCCCCAGATGGCGTCCACGGGGCTGGCTTCCACCAGAACCCGGTCGCCCGTGTTCAGCAGATAGCGGGCCAGGGCGGGGTTCTGGGAGAACTTGGCCTCGTTGGCGCGCACCACGATGCCCATGCGCGCGGCCACCCAGGCCGCTTCATCAAAGCCCTGGATGCCACGCCCCAGCTTCTTGGCCTCGCCCGGCGTGCGGCAGCGCACGATGGCCGCGTGCGCCGCCTCGTCGCCAAACAGCCGTGCCTTGCCCGCCATCATGAAATGCTCGGCCGTGGGGTAGTGCTGGCCATCGACCTCGAAGCCCGCCTCGAACCACTGGCTCATGCAGGTCTTGCCGATGGAGCCATCGGCCGCAGGCTGGTGGCCCCAGAACGGCAGGAAGCGCGGGGTGAGGCCCTGGGCCATGGCGTGCTGGAGGTCTTGCAGGGAGGCGATGTGGTCTGTCGTAGTCATGGGCTGTCTCGTTGCCGTGTGTGCCGTTTCAGGAATGCGATGGAGCTTGCTGCAGCCACCACTGGCTGAAGGCCATCAGGTCTGCGTGCTGCGAGTGGGCGTGGACCAGGTCCGGCCCGGTGTTGGGCGTGCCGTTCGGGCCACGGCACACCAGGGCCGCGTGAATGCCCGGGCCAATGTCCCGGAGGTAGGGCAGATAGTCGTCCACGAAAGCGACCGGGCCGAGCCGCTGCAGGGCGTCTGCCTTGGGGCTGCGCACGCCGGTGGTCCGGCCCGTGGCGATCACGCGGTCGATGGGAAAGCCGAGGTCGCGCAGGTTGCCCAGGCGGGCCTGTTCGAAGCGCGCCGCCAGGGCCGTCACGCAGACCAGTTCGTAGCCGGCGCCCTGCAGGTCGTGGCAGGCCTGCAAGGCATTGCCCAGCGCGGGAATGCTGCGCCAGAAGGCATCGTCCATGCAGGCCCTGAACTGTTGCAGGCGCTCGCCGTCCAGCGCCTGCACGGCCCAGCGGTCCATGGCCCAGTAGGCATGGGGGTCGGCCTCGGCGGGGCGCTGGCCGAACGCGCGTTCCCAGGCACCGGCATAGGCGCGGTTGTAGTCCAGCAGCACGCCATCGGCGTCAAGGGCAATGATGGGTTTCATCGTGTTCCTCTTCGGCTCGCACGCGCAGGTAGTGCGGTGCCACGCTGTCCGTGAGCCAGACGCCGTTGTCCGAGCGGTAGAACAGGCAGGCATCGGCATGCATGCGCGCCGCATCGATCTCCAGCAGCACTACCCGGCCATAGCGCTGGCCCACGGAGCGGGCCGTGGCCAGGTTGTCGGTCAGGTGCACGTGGTGGCGGTTGCGCCGGTCCAGGCCGGTGCGCAGGATGGAGTCCAGAAAGCGCGTGGCCGTGCCATGGTAGAGGCGCTGCGGCGGCACGCTGGCCTGCAGGCCCAGGTCGATCTGCACGGAATGCCCCTGGCTGGCGCGGATGCGCAGGCCGTCGGCGCTGATGGCAAAGCGCTGCTTGGGGCAGCTTTGCACCACCTCCATCAGCAGTGCGGGCGAGATGTTGCGGCCGGCCGCCTGGGCGCCGCGCAGCAATGCGTCTATGGAGACCCAGCCCTGGGCGTCGAGGGCGAGCCCGGCGCGGCCGGGGTTGTGGCGCAGGACCAGGCTCATGAATTTGCTGGTCGATGTCAGTGTGTTCTTGTTGTTCATACGGTCCATTTCCATGGATTTTCTTGTTGTGTCGATGATTGTCCGTGCTTCGGGCTTCACACCACCAGGCAGCCCTGCCGGTCCGACAGGCCGATGGTGGCCTGCATGCCCGCCGTGAACTGCAGGTAGTCGGCTTCCATGCCGTCCGAGAAGATGACGCCATGGTCGGGCATGCGCGAGCGCAGGGTCAGCGGCTGGCCGGCGGTGACCTGGCCGTAGACCAGCTCGGCCGTGGAAGAGCGGCTGGGAAAGGGCTCGCGCACGGCGAAGTCCAGGCGTGGCGCATCCCAGGCGAAGGGCTGGTAGTCGAAGTCGGTGGATGCGCCGCGCACGGCGCGGGCAATGCCCATCGATCCCGTGACGATGCTTTTGATCCAGGCGGACGAGCCCAGCCCCGTGGCGACGATGAGGCCGGAGGACGACTGGGATTCGTGCCGGTCACCAAGCGCGATGTCGTACAGAGCCGAGGTGTGGCTGCGCGGGCCGATGAACAGGTCGTTGGCGGCGCGCAGCACCTGGCCGTCGCTCAGGCGCGCTTCGGCCAGGGTGACGGCGCGCGTGGGGCGGCGGTTGGCGGCCACGTCGCCCAGCAGGGCAGCCAGGTCGGCGGGGGCGAAGGGCAGCAGCAGGCCGTCCCAGCGCGAGGGCTCGGGGTTGACGCCGATGAGCGGCTGGCCGTCCAGGTATTTCATGGTGTTGGCCACCATGCCGTCCTGGCCCAGCGCCACCACGATGTCGTCGGCGCCGAAGACGAAGTTGGGCACCAGGGCGCGGTCCACGATCTGGTAGCGGCCGCGCGCCTCCAGCGCCTGCACCACGGCCTGCAGGGCGGCGGCGTAGGCGGCGCTTTCGCGCAGGTAGTCGCCGAAGTCGGCGCCCAGGTGCTCGATGTAGAAGCGCGCCTGGGACAGCGTGTGGTACCTGGCCACCAGCTCATCGAGCCGCGTGCGCCGCACCACCAGCACGGTCTTGCGTTCATTGGCGTTCACGGCGGCTCCTTGCGGGTTCGGGATCGGTCACGGCGGCTGCATGGCCTGCACCGGCGCCCATGAGCGACTGCAGCAGCTCGGGCGAGACGTTGAGCTGGCCGATGCGCTCGGCCTTCTCGGCAATGCCGCCAAAGGCCTGGGCGATGAGCTGGCCCGGCTGCATGCCCACGGCGGCCAGCGATTGCACGATGCGCGGGTCGGCCTTTTCCAGGGCCTGCATGACGGCGCCAACGCGGTAGGCCTCGGCCTCGGCCAGGGTGCGGCTGTTGGCGGCCTGGCCTTCGACGAAGTCGCGGCGGCTGGTCTCCAGCGCCACGTCGGCGGACATCTGTTCGGCGCGCAGCTCGTTTTCCTTGCGCATCTGGGCGGCCTTGGCTTCCAGCTGGGCCTCGCGGATCTGGCGCTTTTTCTTTTCCACGGCCACATCGGTATCGAGCTCGTTCTGGCGGATGGCGCGCTCGTTTTCCACGGCAGCCATGCGGCGGGCATAGACGGCGTCGTCCGCGGCCTTGAGGTTGGACTCGCGCGCCTCGGCTTCCAGGGCGCGGGCGATGTCGGGCGTGGGTTTGACGGCCATGACCGAGACACCCAGGATCTCCAGCCCCAGCGCCTCGATTTCGGGCTGGGCGGCCAGCTCCTGCTGGGCCGTGCGCGCAATGAGTGCCGAGGAGCGCAGCGCCTGCTTGAGCTCCAGCGCCTGCACGGCCTGCTGGATGATGACCTCGGCCTGCATGGTCACGCGGTCGCCCAGGCGCTGCGGGTCTTCGGACAGGTATTTCTGGCCGTCGCGCGCCAGGGAGAAGTCCATCAGCGTGGCGGTCTGGCGCGGTGTGCTGATGCGGTAGGTGACCTGGCCCTGCACGGTGACGCTCTGGAAGTCGGCCGTCACCAGCTCCAGCATGAAGTGGCAGTCCTGGCTGCCCACGGGCACCGCGACCAGGGTGGTGGTGGGCGCGTAGTAGAAGAAGGACTGGCCCGCACCCTCGCGCACCACCTTGCCGGCGCGGAACTGCATGAGGTGGACCGTGGGTTGGGACTTGATGAAACGGATGCCGAACATGGTGCTTCTCCTTTAAGTTGCTCTGTGCAACTTGTATGGGTTGCATAGTGCAACTTAAAATCCGGCACGTCAAGCACAATCCATCCCATGGCTGAAAAAAATTCCCCATCCCCGCAGGGCGCGCTGGACTTCCCGCGCCCGTTCACCACGGTGGACGTGGTCATCTTCACGGTGGCCGATGATGCCCTGCTGGTGCTGCTGGTGCAGCGCCCCACGGCGGGCAGCGAGCCGTTTCCGGGGCTGTGGGCGCTGCCCGGCGGCTTTGTGGATGTGCGCCAGGACGCGGACCTGCTGGCCTGCGCGCGGCGCAAGCTGCTGGACAAGACGGGTGTGGACAGCCCCTACCTGGAGCAGCTGGGAAGCTGGGGCGGCGCGGCGCGCGACCCGCGTGGCTGGTCGGCCACGCATGTGTATTTCGCGCTGATCCCGGGCCATGACCTGATCCTGGCCAAGGGCGCGAATGCGGCCGATGTGTCGTGGTTTGCCGTCGATGAACTGCTGCGCGAGCCTGCGCTGGCCTTCGACCACGGCGAGATCCTGCGCGCAGCGGTGGAGCGGCTGCGGGGCAAGGTGGAATACACCTCGCTGCCGGCCTTTCTGCTGCCCGAGCCCTTCACGCTGCCGCAGCTGCAGCAGGCCTACGAAGTGGTGCTGGGCCGCCCTGTGGACAAGAGCGGTTTTCGCACGCGCATGATGGCGGCCGGCTTTCTGGTGGAGGCCGGCCAGGTGGAGGGCACGTCACGCCGCCCCGCCATGGGCTACCGCCTGGCCGACCGCAGCGCGCCCGTGGTGTTTCCGCGCACCTTCAGCCCGCGCGGGTGAGGGCGGCCTTCGATCAGGGCCAGGATCAGGATCAGGCGCCCAGCAGGCTGCAAAAGCGCTGCATGTCCACGTTGCCGCCGCTGAGGATGATGCCCACGCGCCGTCCGCGCAGCTCTTCGCTTTTCTGGCGCGCGGCGGCCAGGCCCAGGCAGCCGGTGGGCTCGACCACGAGCTTCATGCGCGTGGCCAGGAAGCCCATGGCATCGACCAGCTCGGCATCGCTGGCGGTAAGGATGTCAGTCACGTCGCGCTGGATGATGGGGAAGGTGATGCCGCCCAGGTGCTGGGTCTGGGCGCCGTCGGCAATGGTCTTGGGCGTTTCGATGTGGACGATGCGGCCTGCGCGCAGCGACTGCTGGCCGTCGTTGCCGGCCTCGGGCTCCACGCCGTAGAGCGCGCAGTCGGGGCTGAGCGCACGCGTGGACAGGGCGGTGCCCGACAGCAGGCCCCCGCCGCCCAGCGGCACGAAGAGGGCGTCCAGCGGGCCGGTTTCCTCGAACAGTTCCTTGGCGGCCGTGCCCTGGCCGGCCAGCACGTCGGCATGGTCGTAGGGCGGGATCAGGGTCAGGCCGTGGCGCTCGGCCAGGTCGCGGCCGATCTGCTCGCGGTCTTCGGTATAGCGGTCGTAGACCACCACCTGGCCGCCATAGCCCTTGGTGGCCGCCACCTTGGCGGCGGGCGCGTCATGCGGCATGACGATGGTGGCGGGAATCTCCAGCAGCCGCGCTGCCAGGGCAATGGCCTGGGCGTGGTTGCCCGAGGAAAACGCCACCACGCCGGCCTTGCGCTGCGCTGGGCTGAAGCGAGACAGGGCGTTGAAGGCGCCGCGGAACTTGAAGGCGCCCATGCGCTGCAGGTTCTCGCACTTGAGAAAGACGCGGGCGCCCAGCGCCTCGTCCAGCGTGCGCGAGGTGAGCACGGGCGTGCGGTGGGCATGGCCCTGGATGCGTTGGGCCGCTGCGGCCACGTCGTCATAGGTGGGAAGGCTTGTCATCGGTACGGGAGAGAAGGGGTTGCAGATCGGCGGTGTGCCGGGAGCTATTTGGCGTAGCTGTAGACCGTGGCGCGCGACACGCCCAGGTGGGCGGCAATGGTCTCCATGGAGCGGCGCACATCGAGCAGGCCGGCGCCCTTGAGCTCGCGGACCAGGGCGCGGCGCTCATCTGGCTTGAGGGCGCGCGGCGTGGTCGCCAGGCGGGCCGCGAACTGGTCGATGCGGGCACGCACCGTGTCGGCGCCTGCGCCGGCGCCCGTGGGGTCCAGCATTTCGCGCGCGGGGGTGTCGCCGCTGACGGCGGCAAA
Organism: Delftia sp. ASV31; assembly: GCF_016428765.1. Classification (NCBI taxonomy): domain Bacteria; kingdom Pseudomonadati; phylum Pseudomonadota; class Betaproteobacteria; order Burkholderiales; family Comamonadaceae; genus Delftia; species Delftia sp. ASV31. The sequence goes on along the minus strand of NZ_JAELTK010000015.1, from coordinate 70,115 downwards.
GCGGTTGAGCATGCCCTGGAAGCCCTGGAACATCGTCAGGTCCACATTCATGCACAGGGCGGCGATGTAGCGGCCCTCGGAGTCGCGGATGCCGATGGACGTGCTCTTGGCCTGGCGGCCATCGGCGAACTGGTTGGGGTAGTTGGCGATGACCTGCTCGTAGCCGGGGTCGAGGATGCGGGCCAGGCCCAGCTCCGTCGCGCCCTGGCCCACTTCGCGGCCCGACAGGTTGTTGTGGATGGCCAGCACCGCATGGGACGGGTCGAGCAGGTCATGCACCACCACCTCGCAGAACGGGGCAAAGGTCTGGCCCAGGCCTTCGGCGATCTGGGCCAACTGGTCCAGAAGCTGGCGCTGTTCAGGGGTTCGTTGGGTCATATTGGACATTTTGTTTTGAATTGGACAAAATGTCAAAATCCAGACGACTTCTCTGCGCTTTCCACCATGTTCGACACCCTTGTAGACCTGCTGCAATCCCAGGGCGCGCGTTTTCGCGTGCTGGAACATCCGGCCGAAGGCCGCTCAGACCTGGTCGCCGAAATCCGGGGCACCGCCCCCGGCCAGGGCGCCAAGGCCATGCTCTGCAAGAGCCGCGATGCGGCCGGTGCGGGCGATCCCCAGCTGTTCCTGGCCGTGCTGCCCGGCGACCGCAAGCTGGACTTCAAGCGCCTGGCCCAGGCCGTGGGCGTGCGCAAGGCCACGCTGGCCTCGCCCGAGGAGGCCCAGGCCGCCACGGGCTGCGTGATGGGATCGGTGCCGCCGTTCTCCTTCAACCCGCAGGTGCGCCTTGTGGTGGACCCGGCCCTGGTCGAGCGCTTTGGCGAGATCGCCTTCAACGCGGGCCGGCTGGATCGCTCCATCGTGCTGGACTCGGCCGACTATGTGCGCATTGCCCGGCCCGCGCTGCACAGCCTGAGCGGGGAGGGCGCCGATTGACCATGGATTGACCCTGGCGCGGGGCTGCGCCCACAATCGTCGGCAACGTCCACATCTCCTTGCCTGACCATGTCCACCCCTGCGAAGCAGCACCCTGACCGGCCCGATGCGGCCGGCTTTGTGCGTGCGGCGCTGGCTGCTGCCCTGGCCCAGGTGCAGTCGCACCTGGCGGTCTTGGAGGGCGGTGGCAGCGATGCCGAGACCATCCACCAGCTGCGCGTGGCCCTGCGGCGCCTGCGCACCGTGCTGCGCGAATGCGCAGGGCTGGCGCCCGGCATGCGCGCCGAATGGGATGAACCCCTGGCCCAGGCCTTTGCGCAACTGGGCACGCTGCGCGATGCCGATACGCTGGCCGATGTGGTGCGCCCGCTGCTGCAGGCCGCCCATGCGCCCCTGTGCGACTGGCAGGCGCCGCAGGCCGTGCAGGCGGATGCAGCCGCTGCCGTGCGCGAGCCGCCATTCCTTCAGGTGCTGGCCGAGATCCGGGCGCTGGCGCAGGCGCCGCAGACAGAGCCATCGGCCCGTTTTGCCCGCCTGTCCGCCGCAGGCACGCGCAAGTACCTGGCACGGCGGCTGGCGCGCCTGCACCGCCAGGTGCTGCGCGATGGCCTGCACTTCGACCGCCTGCCGCTGGCGCAGCAGCACCGCGTGCGCAAGCGGCTCAAGCGCCTGCGCTACCTGGCGGACTTTGCACGGGAATTCGCGCCCGGAATGTGGCCCGGCAAAAAGGGCCGGCGCTTTGCCGAGGCGCTGTTGCCCGCCCAGGACGCGCTGGGCCTGCACAACGACATGGCCGTGGCGGCCGAGCATTTCCATGCCGAGGCCGCGCGCGACCCGCGCGCCTGGTTCGCGGCCGGCTACCTGCAGGCCCGCCTGGCCACCAGCGCGCGCAGCAGCCGCCGCGCGCTGCGGGCGCTGGCCCGGGTGCCGGGCTTCTGGCTCTAGACAGCATCAGCGATAATCCGCCGCTGGCGCACCGCCGCAGCCCCTGGGCCGTGGCGGTGCGCTGTTGCTGAAGGTGCCCCATGCCGCTCACCGGCCAGGGGTTCAACGGGAAGCAGGTGCGCGATGCCATCGAGGTGGTCGCTCGCAATGCCTGCGCTGCCCCCGCAACGGTCAGCGGAATACAACTCCCCACGCTGGCGCGCTATCCACAGGTCGCGCGCTGCAAGCCACTGTGCCCTTCTCGGGCATGGGAAGGCGGGGATGCCTGCCGCAGCGCGCCCACCCTGCGCGCCGCAGCGTTCCGCAAGCCCGGATACCGGCCTTCTGCATTGCTTTCGGACGCCGCGGGAGTGCGCCTGTCCGGTCCGGCCCCAGCCTGCGCTGCCGTGGCCGGCTCCGGCGTGCGCGCTGTGCGGCGTGGTTCAGACGATAGGCCCCGCGGGTGAGTGGGGCAGTTGGGTCAACGCATGCGCTTCGCTTCCTCGGCCGCCGATTCCTCCGGCCTTCTCTCTGTTCTCCCTCTTGTCTCCAGCCTGCGGCCCGCAGCGGCTGCGGCCCTGCTGGCCAGCTGCGCTGCAGCGGCCGGCGCCGCACAGGAGCCGGCTTCGGGCCGATCCGCGGACTCCGCCGACGATGCGCTGGACGCCGTCTTCGTGACCGCCACCGCGCGGCCCGAGGCGCGCAGCCGCATCGCGGGCACCACGCAGACCATCGACCGCGAGGCCATAGAGCGCTCCAGCGCGCGCTCGGTCACCGACCTGCTGGCCGAGAACGCCGTGGGCTTTCTCAGCGAATGGACGGCGGCCCAGACCTCGATGAACCTGCGCGGCGCCTCCACCGACGGCCAGGGGCGCGACTTCCGCAGCCAGGTGCTGGTGCTGGTCAACGGCCGGCGCGCGGGCACGGCCAACCTGTCCAAGCTCAGCCCCTCGGATGTGGAGCGCATCGAGATCGTGCGCGGCCCGTCCTCGGTGATCTACGGCAGCCAGGCCATGGGCGGGGTGGTCAACATCATCATGAAAACCGGGGCGACGGCGCCCGGCACGCGCGCCCAGGTCCAGGCCGGTTCATGGGACCTGTGGCGCACCGATGCGCAGACGGCCGGCGCCAATGACCGCTTCGACTGGTACTTCGGCGTGAGCGCAGGCGGGCGCGGCGACTACGAGTCGGGCGATGGCGGCACGCGCATGGAGAACACGGGCTGGAAGCGGCGCGGGGCCAGCGGCGCCCTGGGCTGGCAGCTGCACGAGCTGCACCGCGTGGAGCTGCAACTGCGCACGGACGGCATCTACAACGCGGGCTTTCGCGGATCGGGCGCCAACATCTACAGCCGCGACAACCGCAGCAACCGCTCGCTGGACCTGACCTACGAGGGCGCGCTGCCGGGCCAGCGCCTGAGCTGGACGACCCACCTCTACAGCCTGGTCGATACCGATGAGTTCAACTGGGCCTCTCCCGTGATCCGCTCGGGCAACAGCGCCGTGCCCGGCACGGCGCGCGACTACAACCACCGCCAGCTGGACGCCACGGGCCTGCGCTTTCAGCCGCGCCTGCGTGTCAGCCAGACCAATGACCTGCTGATGGGCTTTGACTGGGAGCGCAGCAAGCTGCGCTCCGACCGCCTGCGCGTGGCCATGCCGGGCGGCCCTGCGGGCCAGGTTGCGCCCTACGACAACAACCAGACCGAGCAGGTGCACGCGCTGTACTTCGAGGACGCGCAGACCCTGTTCGACGACCGCCTGACCCTGCGTGCCGGCCTGCGCAAGACCTGGGGCACGACGCGCTTCGATGAGACGCCCAACCTGGCCCTGGCCCAGGCCAGCACGCGCGACTACGACAACCACACCTGGTCTGCCGGCGCCACCTGGAAGGCCACGGACCGGCTCACGCTGCGCGCTGCGGCCTCCACGGGGTTCCGCGCGCCCACGGCCACGGAGCTGGCCTCGGACTTCACGGCCGTCGGCGGTGGCCGCACCTTCGGCAACCCCAACCTCAAGCCCGAGACCAGCCGCCAAATCGAGGTCGGCGCCGCGCTGCAGCAGCCCGGCTGGCGCGTGGATGCGGCCCTGTTCCAGAACACCATCAGCGACCGCATCATCACCGTCTCGCGCGGGGCCACGACCAACACCTCGGACTACGCCAACAACGCGGCCGACATCGTGGCGCGCGGCCTGGAAATGCAGGCCGACATGGACCTGGCGCGGGCGCTGAACCTGACGGGTCACCAGCTCAAGGCCTGGGCTGGCGGCTACTACCACTTCAGCATGCGGGACAAGGGATCGCCGGCCTCGGCCAATACCGACAAGGTGCAGCGCATGTACCGCTACGAGGCCTCGGCCGGCGTGCGCTACGGGCGCGGCAGCGGGCGGCTGCAGGGCGACTGGAGCCTGCAGCTGTCCACGCTGCTGCGCGGTCCCATGTGGTACGACACGGAAGAGGCGCTGCTCATCCCGCAGGGCGAGCCCAGCAGCACCTTCATCCACCGCAAGGGCGCCTTCACCATCTGGAACCTGCGGGCCGACTACCGCGTGTCGCGCGGCGTCAAGCTGTTCGCAGCCGTCAACAACCTGTTCGACCTGAACCGCCATCCCATCTTCATCGCACTGGACCGCGCGCCCTGCATCGCCAACCCGGCGTACCAGAACGGCGGCTGCGGAACGTCGATGGCGGGCCGCGAACTCATGGTCGGCCTGCAAGCAGAGTTTTGAGGATCACGGCATGAGGCAATCCAGCACCACGCGCCGCCAGTTGCTGCGCCAGGGCGCGGCGGCGGCCCTGGGCTGCGGCCTGCCCGCGGCCTGGGCCGACACCGTCGCTGCAGGCGGTCCGGTGGTGCTGCAGGATGCGCTGGGCCGGCGCGTGGAGATTGCCGCGCCGCCGCAGCGCATCGTCTCCATCTTTGCCTCCAATACCGAACTGGTGGCCGCGCTGGGCCTGCTGGACCGCGTGGTGGGCGTGGAGGATTTCACGCGCTTTCCACCGGGCGTGGAGCGCATTCCCAAGGTGGGCGGGCGGCTGGGGTTCTCGGTGGATGCCGTGGTGGCGCGCCAGCCGGACCTGGTCATCGTCACGCCCGCGCGCCAGGCGGCGCACCAGCTGGTCGATCCCATGGAGCGCATCGGCGTGCCGGTGATGGTGCTGCTCAGCCGCTCGCTGGCCGAGGTGATGGACAACCTGCGCCTGGTGGCCCGCGCCACGGGCGTGCAGGCGCGCGGCCAGGCGCTGGCCACGGCGCAGGAAGCGCGGCTGCTGCGCGTTGACCGGCAGGTGGCCGGCCAGCCCCGGCCGCGCGCGCTCATGGTCACGGGCCGGCTGGGCAACGGCATGCTGCTGGCGGCCCGGCCGGGCACCTATACGGGAGAGGCCATGGTGCGCGCGGGCGCCGCGTTCGCGCTGGACGGCCTGGGCACCGTGCCCCAGGTCTCCCCCGAGGCCGTGCTGGCCGCCGACCCCGACGTGCTGCTGTTCGCAGGCACCCAGGAGGCCATGCAGGACCTGATCGGCCAGCGCGGCTGGCGCGACCTGCGTGCCGTGCGCGGCGGCCGGGCCACCACGGTGGCGCGCGCCGAGTTCCTGATTCCCGGGCCGCGCACCTTCGGCGGCGTGGAAAAGCTCTCGCGCTGGCTGCACCCTGCGGCCTGGGCCGGGGAGGCCGCATGAATTCCCTTTCACATCCCCCTGCGTGGCGCCCCTGGGCCGGTGCGGTCCTGCTGCTGCTGGCCAGCCTGCTGATCGCCGCCTGCGCGGGCCACCAGTGGGCCAGCCCGGCCGACCTGCTGGCCGCGCTGGGCGGCGAAGACAGCCTGCGCAGCCGGCTGCTGCTGCAGTGGCGCGTGCCGCGCGTGCTGGCAGCCGCCCTGGTGGGCGCGCTGCTGGGCCTGTCGGGCGCCATCTTCCAGGGCGTGTTCCGCAATCCGCTGGCCGAGCCCTATCTGCTGGGCGCCTCGGGCGGCGCGGCGCTGGGGGCGACTGTCGCCCTGCTGGTTCCCATGCATCTATTGTTCGGCCTGCCCCAGGCCTGGACGCTGCCCGTGCTGGCCTTTGCGGGCGCCTGGGGCTCGACCATGCTGGTGCTGGCCGTCTCGCGCGTGGCCGGTGCCACCGATGCGGCCGGCATGCTGCTGGCCGGCGTGGCGCTGGCGGCCGTGCTGGGCGCGCTGCGCTCGTTCCTGATGCTGGCGCTGTCCGATGAGACGGTGAGCCTGCAGGTGGTGCTCAGCTGGGTGCTGGGCGGCATACAGACGCCGTCGTGGAGCGGGCTGGGCCTGCTGGCCGGCGCCTCCCTGGCCTGCCTGGCCGGGGCCATGGCGCTGGCGCGCGGGCTGGACCTGCTGGGCCTGGGTGCCGATGCGGCCCAGGGCTTCGGCCTGGACGTGGCGCGCTTCACGCCGCTGGCCGTGCTGGCCGGCTCGCTGGTGGTGGCCGTGGCCGTGGCCTATGGCGGGCTGGTGGCCTTCGTGGGGCTGGCTGCGCCGCATATCGCGCGCTGGATGGCGGGACCGCTGCACCGCGCGGCCCTGCCGGCGTCGGCGATCACGGGCGCCATCATCGTCACGCTGGCCGATGCCATTGCGCGCAGCGTGCTGCCGCCGGCCGAGATTCCGCTGGGCCTGGTCACGGCCGTGGCGGGCGGGCCCTTCTTCATCGTGCTGCTGGCGCGCAGGCTGAGGTCCGCATGAACGGTGCCATCCCTTGCGCCCCACCGCGCCTGCAGGCCCGGTCCCTCACGCTGCGCCACCGTGGCCGCAGCGTGCTGGACGCCGTCTCGCTGCAGCTGCCCGCCTGCGGCGCCGTGGCCCTGGTGGGGCCCAATGGCGCGGGCAAGTCCAGCCTGCTGTCCCTGCTGGCGGGGCTGCAGGCGCCTGCATCCGGCAGCGTGTTGCTGGACGGGCAAGACATTGCCACCCTGCCCGTGGCCGAGCGCGCACGCCGCGTGGGCTACATGCCCCAGCGCTTTGCGCCGCACTGGGACCTGACGCTGGCCGAGCTCATGCACATGCGGCTGGCGGGCCGGGGTGATGTCGAGGCGGCCATTGCCGGCGCCGGGCTGCAGGATTTCGCGCGCAGGCGCTGGTCCACGCTGTCGGGCGGCGAGCAGGCGCGTGCCCTGCTGGCCACCGTGCTGGCCACCGACCCGCCCGTGCTGCTGGCCGACGAGCCCGGCGCCGCGCTGGACGTGCGCCACCGCCTGGCCCTGGTGCAGGCGCTGGCGCAGCGTGGGCGCGAGCGGCTGGTGCTGGTGGTCATGCATGACCTGGACCTGGCGCTGGCGCACTTCGGGCGCGTCATCGTGCTGGACCAGGGGCGCATTGCGCTCGATGGAGCCCCTGCCGAGCTGCTGCATGCGCCGGGGCTGGATGCCGTGTTCGGCGTGGATTTCGAGCGCATCGACGCACCTCCGCAAACCTTGCTGCGCGCGCGGCTGAAACAGGAGAACTGACCCCATGCGCATCGATCTGGCCGGCTGGACGCGCGACGCCACGCGCGGCGGGCACCGTGAATTCCTGGCGCTGTTCGAGCGCGCCGAGCGCCTGGGTTTCCAGGGCGTGTGGTTCAACGAATTCCGCGTGCCCGATACCGCCTGGCCCTATCCCTCGCCCCTGCTGCTGGCCGCCGCCGTGCTGGCGCGCACCGAACGGCTGCGCGTGGGCACCTCGGTGCTGGTGCTGCCGCTGCACCATCCGCTGATGCTGGCCGAGGAGATTGCCCAGCTGGACCTGCAAAGCGCCGGCCGCATCGACGTGGGCGTGGGCCGGGGCACGGAACCGGCTGCGCTGCGCGCCCTGCAGATCGATGCGGACAGCACGCGCGAGCGCTTCGAGCAGTCCTGCCGCATCCTGGTGGAGGCGCTGTCGGGCAGGCCCATCGTGGCGGGGCAGGGGCCGTGGAGCTTCGAGGACCGGCCCGCCCTGCCTTCGACCGTGCAGCGTCCGCATCCTCCCTTGTATGTGGCCGGCTCCACGGCAGAGACCCTGGGCTTTGCCGTCGATCAGAATCTGCCCCTGCTGCTGAGCCTGGAGCCGCCCGAAGGCATGCAGCTGGATCGCCTGGAGGCCGCTGCCCGGGAGCGCGGGCGCGATGCCGCCGCGCTGCGCGCGCGCTCATCGCTGGCGCGCTATGTCTGCATCGGTGCCGATGAGGCCGCCGTGCAGGCCCAGCTGGCCACGCTGTGGCCGCAGCTGTACCAGCGGCGCGTGTACTTTGCGGGCAAGCGCGGCGTGCCGGCCGGCCAAGTGCTGCCCATCGATGTGCCGCGCGTGCTGGCCGAGCAATTCATCCATGGCACGCCCGAACAGTGCCATGCGCAGATCACCGCCTTGCGCGAGCGCACTGGCATGGGCCAGCTGCGCTGCGTCTTCAACGCCAACGGCCTGTGGAGCGATGCCCAGGCCCTCGCCGGCATGGAACTGTTTGCGCAGGAGGTTCTCCCTTCATTGCGCAGCGCCGTGCCTTTCGCCACCGTCTGACTTCCTCTTTTTTCTGGAGAACCTTCCATGCAAACCGCCAAGATTCCCGCCACCATCGTCACCGGCTTCCTGGGCAGCGGCAAGACCACGCTGCTGCGCCACATCCTGGACAACGCCGATGGCCGGCGCATCGCTGTGATCGTCAACGAGTTCGGCGAGCTGGGCATCGACGGCGAGATCCTCAAGGGCTGCGGCATCGGCTGCGACGACGAGGGCAACGAGCGCGAAGGCGCGCTGTACGAGCTGGCCAACGGCTGCATGTGCTGCACGGTGCAGGAGGAGTTCTTCCCCGTGATGCGCGCGCTGGCCGAGCGCCGCGACCAGATCGACGCCGTGATCATCGAGACCTCGGGCCTGGCCCTGCCCAAGCCCCTGGTCCAGGCCTTCCAGTGGCCCGAGATCGCCAACGTGTTCACCGTGGACGCGGTGGTCACCGTGGTGGACACGCCGGCGGCCGCCAGCGGCCAGTTCGCCGCCAATCCCCAGGCCGTGGACGAGCTGCGCCGCGCCGACCCCAACCTGGACCACGAATCGCCGCTGCACGAACTCTTCGAGGACCAGCTGGGCGCGGCCGACCTGGTGGTGCTCAACAAGACCGACCTGGCCGATGCCGAGGCCCTGGCGCGCGTGACCGCCCTGGTGCGCGAGGAGCTGCCGCCCGAGGTCAAGATCGTGCAATCTTCCCAGGGCCGCCTGCCGCTGGACGTGGTGCTGGGCCTGGCCAAGGCGGCCGAGACCACCATCGACCAGCGCGTGAGCCACCATGACCACGACGAGGACCATGACCACGACGACTTCGACTCCTACGTGATCGACCTGCCCGCCGTTGACCGCAACCGCCTGCTGGCCGCGCTGGAGACGCTGGTGGAGCAGCACAGCATCCTGCGCGTCAAGGGCTTTGCCGAGATCCCGGGCAAGCCCATGCGCTGGCTGCTGCAGGGCGTGGGCCGCCGCTTCGACCACCATTTCGACCGCGCCTGGCGCGAGGGCGAGGCACGCGGCACGCGCCTGGTGTTCATCGGGCAAGACCTTGACGAAGCAGCGCTGCGCAAGGGCCTGGAGAATGTGACCGCCTGACCTTCCGATTCCGCACTGAAACCTGTTCCATGCACCTGCTGTCCACGCGCCCCGGCGGCTTCGTCGAGGACGAGAGCATCGTCACCCGCCTCGACCAGACGCCGGCCGACATCGTCATCCTGAGCTCGGCCGACACCACGCTGGCCCTGCTGTCCTCGGCCGTGGCCGCGCTGGCCGGGGCGTCGGCGGACTTCCCTTCGGTGCGGCTGGCCAATCTGCTGTACCTGCGCCAGCCCGCCTCGCTGGACCTGTATGTGGACGAGGTGCTGCGCCATGCCCGCGTGGTCATCGTGGACCACCTGGGCTCGGAATCGGCCTGGCCCTACGGCATCGAGCAGATCGGCTCGCTGGCGCGCCGCAAGGGGCAGCGCCTGGCCATGTTCTCGGGTGACCTGCAGGAAGACCCGCACCTGCTGGCGCGCAGCACGCTGCCGGCCGCCGCCTGCCGCCAGCTGTGGCAGTACCTGCGCTCGGGCGGCGCGGCCAATGCGCGCGAATTCCTCAAGGCCACCGTCTACCACGGGCTGGACCGGGGCGATGCGCCGCTGCCGCCGCGCACCCTGCCTCAGGCAGCCGTGCACGTGCCGCCTGCGCTGTTCGAGAACGCACCCAACCCTGCCCAGGTGCAGGCCCATGACGTGGCCGGCATCGACGACCTGCAGCGCGCCTGGACGCCGGGCGCGCCCACGGTGGCCCTGGTGTTCTACCGCTCCCACCTGCTGGCGGGCAACACGGCAGCCTTCGACGCCATGGCCCTGTCGCTGCAGCAGCGCGGCATGAACCCGCTGCCCGTGGCGCTGGACTCGCTCAAGGACCCGCTGTGCCTGGCCACGCTGCGCCAGCTCTGCGAAGACCATGCCGTGCAGCTGGTGCTCAACACCACGGCGTTCTCGGCGCTGGAATCGGGCACGGCCCTGGCCGGCGATGCGCCCGTGCTGCAGGTGATCGCCAGCGGCGGCAACCGCGAGGATTGGTGGGCCGACAGCCAGGGCCTGCGCCCGCGCGACATCGCCATGCAGGTGGTGCTGCCCGAGATGGATGGCCGCATCATCACGCGCGCCATCAGCTTCAAGGGCCTGTCCCACCGCTGCGCCTTCACCCAGGCCGACGTGGTGGCCTACCAGCCCGAGCCCGACCGCGTGGACTTCGTGGCCGACCTGACCTGGCGCTGGTGCCGCCTGCGCAGCCTGCCCGCGCGCGACAAGCGCCTGGCCCTGGTTCTGGCCAACTATCCGGGCAGCGAAGGCCGCATCGGCAGCGGCGTGGGGCTGGATACGCCAGCCTCCGTGATCGCCATCCTGCAGCACCTGGCGGCCGAAGGCCACGAGCTGGGCGACCCCGCGCAGCTGCCCTCCGATGGCGAGGCGCTGATGCACACCCTGCAGCAGGGCATTGCCAACGACCCTGCCCAGTGGCCGCTGCGCCCGGCCTGGCAAAGCTATGCGCTGGACGAGTACCTGGCGCGCCTGGCCGCGCTGCCGGACGGCATGGCCGACGCCATCACGGCGCGCTGGGGCGCGCCCGAGGCCGACCCGCTGCTGCGCCAGGGCCGCTTCATGATCGCGGGCCTGCGCCTGGGCCATGTCTTTGTCGGCATACAGCCGGCGCGTGCATTGGTCGGTAAAGGCATGGGCGCGCAGGACTATGCGAGCTACCACGATGCCGAGCTGGTGCCGCCCCACAGCTACCTGGCCTTCTACTTCTGGCTGCGCGACCGCTTTGCCGTGGACGCCATGGTCCACGTGGGCAAGCATGGCAACCTCGAATGGCTGCCGGGCAAGAGCCTGGCGCTGTCGGGCGCGTGCTGGCCCGATGCCATCCTGGGCCCGCTGCCGCACCTGTACCCCTTCATCGTCAACGATCCCGGCGAAGGCGCCCAGGCCAAGCGCCGCAGCCAGGCCGTGATCATCGACCACCTGATGCCGCCGCTGACGCGCGCCGAAAACCACGGCCCGCTGCAGGACCTGGAGCGCCTGGTGGACGAGTACTACGACGCCCTGCTGGTCGATGCGCGGCGCGGCGCGCTGCTGCGCCGCCAGATCCTGGACATCGTGCGCCGCCAGCACCTGGACCAGGAGCTGGACCTGGCGCCCGGCGCCGCGCAGGACGACGATGCCGTGCTCGAACGCATAGACGCCTACCTGTGCGAGCTCAAGGAAACCCAGATCCGCGACGGCCTGCATGTCTTCGGTGCGTCGCCGCAAGGGCGCCAGCGCCGCGACACGCTGCTGGCGCTGGCGCGCTTCCCGTCGGACGAAGGCCAGGGCCTGATACAGGCGCTGGCCGCCGACCTGCTGGACAGCCCCGGGTTCGACCCGTTGCGCATGGAGCCCGCACGCCCCTGGACCGGCGCGCGCCCCGCCGCCCTGCAGGCCGTGAGCGACGAGCCCTGGCGCCATGAAGGCGACACGCGCGAGCGCCTGGAACTGCTGGCCCAGCAGTTGCTGGAAGGTGAGGCCCCGGCCGGTGACTGGCCGCAGACGCGCGCTGCGCTGCAACAGGTGCATGCCGTACTGGCGCCCGCGCTGGATGCCTGTGGCGGCGAGGAACTGCGCCAGCTGCTGCGCGGCCTGCAGGGCCGCTTCGTGCCGCCCGGGCCCAGCGGATCGCCCTCGCGCGGGCGGCCCGACGTGCTGCCCACGGGGCGCAATTTCTATACGCTGGACACGCGCGCCATTCCCACCCAGGCCGCCTGGGAGCTGGGCCAGCAGGCCACGCTCAGGCTGCTGGAGCGCTATCTGCAGGAGCATGGCGAGTACCCGCGCACCCTGGGCCTGTCGGTCTGGGGCACGGCCACCATGCGCACGGGCGGCGACGACATCGCCCAGGCCTTTGCGCTGATCGGGGTGCGCCCCAAGTGGGCGCCCGGCAGCCAGCGCGTGGTGGACTTCGAGGTGGTGCCGCGCGTGGGCATGGGCCGGCCGCGCGTGGATGTCACGCTGCGCATCTCGGGCTTTTTCCGCGATGCCTTCCCGGGCGCCGTGCAGATGTTCGACGCGGCCGTGCAGGCCGTGGCCGCGCTGGACGAGGACGCCGAGGACAACCCCATACGCGCGCGCATCCTGGCCGAGGCCGAACAGCTGCAGGCGCAGGGCATGGACGCCGTGCAGGCCCGCCTGCAGGCCGGCTGGCGCGTGTTCGGCGCGCCGCCCGGCCACTATGGATCGGGACTGGGCGGACTGTTCCAGAGCGGTGATTGGCAGGGCGATGCCGACCTGGCCCAGGCCTACCTGGGCTGGAGCCAGCACGCCTACGGCCAGGACGCCGAGGGCGTGCCCGCAGGCGATGCGCTGCGCCGCCGCCTGGGCGAGCTCGACGTGGTGGCCCACAACCAGGACAGCCGCGAGCACGACATCCTCGACTCGGGCGACTACTTCCAGTTCCAGGGCGGCATGGCCTCGGCCGTGCGCCACCTCTCGGGCCGCCAGCCCGCGCTCTACCACGGCGACCATGCCAACCCGGCCCAGCCGCGCGTGCGCTCGCTCAAGGAGGAGATTGCGCGCGTGGTGCGCTCGCGCGTCACCAATCCCAAGTGGATGGACGGCGCCAAGCGCCACGGCTACAAGGGCGCCTTCGAGATGGCGGCCACGGTGGACTATCTCTTCGGCTTCGACGCCACCACGCAGCAGGTGGGCGACCACCAGTACGCCCTGGTGGCCGACGCCTATGTGCTGGATGCGGCCACGCGCGACTTTCTCGTGCAGCACAATCCGCAGGCCCTGCGCGACATGCTGGAGCGCCTGCTCGAAGCCATGCAGCGCGGCCTGTGGGAGCAGCCCGGCGACTATCGCCAGCAGCTGGAAGACCTGCTGCTGGAACATGAAAACCATCTCGAAGGATTGCGCGGATGACCGCCTCCCCTGACCTGGGCAGCGGCGCCCAGCCCGCGCTGCCGCCGCTGTTTCCCTTTGCCGCCATCGCCGGCCAGCCCCTGCTGTGCCAGGCGCTGCTGCTGGCCGCCATCGACCCGCAACTGGGCGGCGTGCTGATCGAGGGGCCGCGCGGCACGGCCAAGTCCACGGCCGCGCGTGCGCTGGCCGAGCTCATCGATGCCGCGCCCTTCGTCACGCTGCCGCTGGGCGCCTCGCTGGAGCATCTGGCCGGCTCGCTGGACCTGGGCCAGGCCATGGCCGGCCATGCGCTCAAATTCGCGCCCGGCCTGCTGGCGCGCGCCCATGGCGGCGTGCTCTATGTGGACGAGATCAACCTGCTGCCCGATGCCCTGGTCGATGTGCTGCTGGATGCGGCCGCCAGCGGCGTCAACGTGGTCGAGCGCGACGGGATCTCGCACCGCCACGCGGCGCGCTTCGTGCTGGTGGGCACCATGAACCCCGAGGAAGGCCAGCTGCGCCCGCAGCTGCTGGACCGCCTGGGCCTGTGCGTGCGCCTGGCCAATGTGCAGGACCCGGCCCAGCGCCAGGCCATCGTGCGCGCGCGGCTGCTGTTCGATGCCGACCCGGCCGCCTTCCGCGCCCGCCATGCAGACGCCCAGGCCGCGCTGGCCGCGCAGCTGCGCACGGCACGCGAGCGCCTGCAGCCGGCCGGCGCGCTGCCCTGGTCCGACGCGGTGCTGCAGGCCGCCGGAGCGCTGTGCATTGCCGCCCAGGTGGACGGCCTGCGCGCCGACCTGGTGCTGCTGCGCGCCGCCCGCGCCTGGGCCGCCTGGCTGGGCGATGCCGAGGTCAGGCCCGACCATGTGCAGGCCGTGGCCGAGCTGGTGCTGGTGCACCGCCGCAAGCCGGGGGCGCCGCAGCCACAGCCGCAGCCGCAGCAGCAGCAGCCATCCCCACAGCAGGCACCATCGAATCCGCCTTCGCAGTCGCCGGCACAAATCCGGCCGCCTGCAGAATCCACGGCCAACGGCGCAGGCGACAGTCCGCCCTCCGAGGCTGACTGGGGCGCCATGCCGCCCGAGCCCGTGGGCCTGCTGCGTGTCGCCGTGCCCTCATTGCTGGCCCGCGAGGCCGCAAAGGCGGGAGCGCCCGCCACAAAAAAAGCCTGAGCCCCCGCGGCCCCACGCTACAGGCAAGGGCTGCGGGGGCGGGCCAGCAGGCGGCAGGCCAGCCCCGGCTGGCCCAGTCGCAAGGCGGGCAGGCCACCGGCAGCTGGGACTGGCCGCGCACGCTGGCCGCGCGCGGCGCCCAGGCGCTGGCGCCTGAACATCTGCAGCGCCGCCGCGAGCCGCCGCAGGCCACGCGGCTGCATTGCTTTGTGCTCGATTGCTCGGCCTCCATGGCCGGCAGCGGCGCACTGGCGCGTGCCAAGGGCGTGCTGCTGTCGCTGATGGAGGAGGCCTACCGCCGCCGCGAGCAGGTGGCACTGATCTGCTTTGCGGGCACGCGCGTGGAATTGCGCCTGCCGCCGCGCAAGGCAGCGGCCTGGAATGACGACTGGATCGCTCCCATTGGCGGGGGCGGCGGCACGCCACTGCAGGCGGCCGTGGAGCAGGCGGGCCAGTTGCTGCAGCGCCATTGCGGCGCAGACGCCTCCTGCCAGGGCTGGCTGTGGCTGCTCACCGATGGCCGCACGCGCGAGCGGCCTGCGCGGCCTGCGGCGGCGCAGGAGGCAGGCATCGTGGACTTTGAATCAGGCCGCGTGCGCCTGGGCCGGGCCGCTGCGCTGGCTGCCGCCTGGGACGCACGCCATGTGCGGGCCGATGATTTCGCAGGCTGATCTGCGGCTCTGACGAGGTCAGGCCGGCCAGCTCAGCTCGAACAGCGCGCCGCCACGCTCGCCCGGCAGGCACTGCGCCCGCCCGCCATGGGCCTGGGCAATGGCCTGCACCACGGCCAGGCCCAGTCCGCTGCCGTTGCCTGCACCCACGCTGGCATTCCTTCGGCTGCGGGCGCCTTCACCGCGCTGGAAGGCGTCGAAGATGCGCGGCGCAAGGTCGGCCGCCACGCCGGGGCCGCTGTCTTCCACGCGCACGGTGCACAGGCCGTGGCGCACGCGCGCGGCCACCAGCAGCGGGCCGGGCTGGGCATATTGCATGGCGTTTTCCAGCAGGGCCAGCAGGGCCTGGCGTATGCGCACGGGGTCGCAGACCACGGGCTGGTCATCGAGCTCCATCGCCAGCTGC
This sequence comes from Delftia sp. ASV31, assembly GCF_016428765.1. NCBI lineage: Bacteria > Pseudomonadati > Pseudomonadota > Betaproteobacteria > Burkholderiales > Comamonadaceae > Delftia > Delftia sp. ASV31. The sequence goes on along the minus strand of NZ_JAELTK010000015.1, from coordinate 54,611 downwards.
AGGCCCGCCTGCTCCAGCGCCGGTCCCACGGCCAGGGCCACCGAGCGCACCTCGCCGGCCAGGCAGGTCTGGCGCAGCTGCAATTGCAGATGGCCGTTTTCCTGCAGGCCCAGCAGGCGCAGGTCGTCGATCAGGCGGGTCAGCCCCTCGACCTGGGTCATCAGGCTGGCCAGCATGTCCTTGCTGGGCAGGAAGACGCCGTCGGACAGCCCCTGCAGCCGCCCGCTGAGAATGGTCACGGGCGTGCGCAGCTCATGGGCGATGGCCGCGCTCCAGAAGGCGCGCTCCTGCGCCATGCCTTCCAGGCGCCGGGCCAGGCTGTTGAAGTCGTGCACCAGCTGCGCGGCCTCGTGCAGCGCGCTGTCGTCCGTGCTGGCGCGCGCCGAGAGGTCGCCCTCGGCCAGCTGGCGCAGGCTGATGGCCACCGAGTCCAGCGAGGGCAGGATGCGCCGCGACAGCCGCGTGGCCACGAAGATGGCGATCAGCATGGCCACCACCAGCGTCAGCAGCACCCAGGCCAGCTCCACGCTGGAGGGCATCCAGCCGTCGGAGACGCTGGCCGGGTGAAAGGTCAGCAGCAGCGCATAGAAGGCGTACGAGCCCAGCACGCACAGCACCACCACGGCCAGCGTGACGGCCGACATGGTCAGCACCACCTGCCGGCGCAGCCCGGCCGCTGCGCTCATGGGTCCATCCCCAGCCGGTAGCCCACGCTGCGCACGCTGTCGGGCATGCCCTGCAGGCCCAGGCCTTCGAGCTTCTTGCGCAGCTTGCTGATGTGGCTGTCCACGGTGCGCTCCAGCGTGTGGCCTTCGGGCAGGCAGCTCAGCAGCAGCTCGGCGCGGCTGAACACGCGCCGGGGCGAACGCACCAGGCTGGCCAGCAGGTTGAATTCGGTCACGGTGAGTTCGGGCACATGCGTGGCGCCCTGCACCTGCACGCTGACCTCGCGGCTGTCCAGGTCCACGCGAAAGGGACCGGCCTGCAGCAGCTTGGTATCGCGGAGCCGGCCCTGGCCGCAGCGGCGCAGCACGGCCTGCACGCGCGCCACGACCTCGGCCGCATTGAAGGGCTTGCCCACGTAGTCGTCCGCGCCAATGCGCAGGCCGATGAGCTTGTCCACGTCCTGGTTGAGTGCGGTGAGCATGATGACGGGCGTGTCGCCGCGCCGGCGGATTTCGGACAGCACCTGCCAGCCGTCAAGGCGTGGCATCTGCACGTCGAGAAGAACGAGATCGGGTTTCAAGTGGTGGTGCAGTTCAAGGGCCTGCTGGCCATCGGCGGCATGCACGGTGCGCAGGTCGCTGCGGGCCAGGTAGGCGCACAGGATGTCTGCGATCTCGGGCTCGTCCTCGGCAACGAGGATGAGCGATGTCGATGGCTGGAAAGGCAAGGGCTGGGCAATGATAGAAGCCATTTTGGGGTCGCGGCGGGGGCTGTGTTCATCTCCATCGTTCTTCCACATTTCCCGGGCCGAAATGCCATCGAAAGAACGCAAGCTGTTTCCCTGTGCCGCCGCAATTGGCCGGCATGCGAAACAAATCCCTGAATATGAAGTCACAGCGGCAATGCCGTATGAGCGGGTGGGAGAGCTGTTGGCTTTGCAGCGGCTCCATGAATGAATGGCCCTGGCGGCAACACGCCGCAGGCCGAAGCCGCACCGGCAGGAGTTTCCTCCATCCCCATGCCTCCTGGCAATCTGGATTTGCATCCGGATGGCCCCTCAGATGTGTCGGCGCCAGGCGCCGTATTTTTTCCGCAGCGCGCCCTGGCGTGCATTGAAAACCAGACCTCGCGTCCATGCCACAGTTCTTCATTCACCGGCCCGTCTTTGCCTGGGTCATCGCGTTGTTCATCGTGCTGCTGGGCGTGCTTGCCATTCCGCAATTGCCGATCTCGCGCTATCCCACGGTGGCGCCGCCCACGGTGAGCCTGTATGCCACCTATCCTGGCGCCACGCCCAAGACGCTCAATGACTCCGTGGTCTCGCTGATCGAGCGCGAGCTGTCCAGCGTCCGCCACCTGCTGTACTTCGAGTCCTCGGTGGACACCTCGGGCTCGGCCGAGATCAAGGCCACCTTCAAGCCCGGCACCAACCCCGAGCTGGCCCAGGTGGATGTGCAAAACCGCATCAAGGCCGTGGAGCCGCGCCTGCCGCAGGCCGTGCGCCAGAACGGGCTGCAGGTGGAGTCGGCCACGTCGAGCTTTCTGCTGCTGGTGGGCCTGATCTCGCCGGGCGGCGAGTTCGACGAGCTGGCACTCAATGACTACATGGCGCGCAGCATCGTGGAGGAGCTGCGGCGCATCGAGGGCGTGGGCCGCGTGCAGCTGTTCGGCACCGAGCGCGCCATGCGCGTCTGGGTCGATCCGGCCAAGCTGATCTCCTACGGGCTGTCCATGGGCGACCTCACCCAGGCCATCCAGCAGCAGAACATGCAGATCGCCCCGGGCCGCGTGGGCGATGCGCCCATCGCCCCGGGCCAGCGCGTGACCACGCCGCTCACCGTGCAGGGCCAGCTGACCTCGCCCGAGCAGTTCGCGGCCATCGTGCTGCGCGCCCATGCCGACGGCTCCCGCCTGGTGCTGGGCGACGTGGCGCGCGTGGAGCTGGGCGCGCAGTCCTATGCCTTCTCCAACCGCGAGGATGGCAAGCCCGCCACCAGCGCCGCCGTGCAGCTGTCGCCGGGCGCCAATGCCGTGCGAACGGCCGCTGCCGTGCAAAAGCGCATGGCCGAGCTGGCCTCCATCCTGCCGCGGGGCATGGAGCACACCATCTCGTTCAATACCGCGCCCTTCGTCAAGATCTCCATCGAGAAGGTGGTGCAGACCCTGGTCGAGGCCATGGTGCTGGTCTTCCTGGTGATGTACCTGTTCCTGCAGAACCTGCGCTACACGCTGATCCCGGCCATCGTGGCGCCCGTGGCGCTGCTGGGCACCTTCGCCGTGATGCTGGTGGCGGGCTTTTCCATCAACGTGCTGACCATGTTCGGCATGGTGCTGGCCATCGGCATCATCGTGGACGACGCCATCGTGGTGGTGGAGAACGTGGAGCGCCTCATGGCCGAGGAAGGCCTGTCGCCGCGCGATGCCACGCTCAAGGCCATGAAGGAGATCACGGGCGCCATCATCGGCATCACCCTGGTGCTGACGGCGGTGTTCATCCCCATGGCGTTCGCCAGCGGCTCGGTGGGCGTGATCTACCAGCAGTTCACGCTGTCCATGGCCGTGTCCATCCTGTTCTCGGCCTTCCTGGCCCTGAGCCTGACGCCGGCGCTGTGCGCCACCTTGCTCAAGCCGGTGGCGGCGGGCCACCATGAGAAGAAGGGCTTCTTCGGCTGGTTCAACCGCGGCTTCGAGCGGCTGACGAACCGCTACGAGGCCCATGTCACGGGCCTGGTCCGGCGCACGGGCCGCATGATGCTGCTGTTCGCGGCCATCGTGGCCATCCTGGTGTTTGCGCTGCGCCAGCTGCCCTCGGCCTTTCTGCCCGAGGAGGACCAGGGCTACTTCATGGCGTCCATCCAGCTGCCGGCCGATGCCACGGCCGAGCGCACGCTGGACGTGGTCAAGCGCTATGAGGAGCACGTGGCGCAGCGCCCCGGCATCGCCTCCAGCATCTCGGTGCTGGGCTTCAGCTTCGCGGGCTCAGGCCCGAACGCGGCCATGGCCTTCACCACGCTCAAGGACTGGGACCAGCGCGACGGCGCCACGGCAGGCGAGGAAGTCTCGCTCGCGCAAAAGGCCATGGAGCATGCGCCCGAGGGCGCCATCATGGTGCTGCAGCCCCCGGCCATCGACGAGCTGGGCACCTCCTCGGGCTTCACCATGTACCTGCAGGACCGCACGGGCCAGGGCCATGCCGCACTCAAGTCGGCCACCGACCAGTTGCTGGCGCTGGCCGGCAGCAGCAGCGTGCTGGGCTCGGCCTACCAGGACAGCCTGCCCTCGGGCACCAGCGTGCGGCTGGAGATCGACCGCCAGAAGGCCCAGGCCCTGGGCGTGGGCTTTGCCGCCATCAGCGAGACGCTGTCCACGGCCATGGGCTCGCTGTATGTCAACGACTTCCCCAACGCCGGGCGCATGCAGCAGGTCATCGTGCAGGCCGACGCGCCCGCGCGCATGCAGGTCGAGGACGTGCTCCGGCTGAATGTGCGCAATGCCTCGGGCGGCATGGTGCCGCTGGCCGAGTTCGCCACGTCCGTGTGGTCGGAGACGCCGCTGCAGCTGGTGCGCTACCAGGGCTTTTTGGCGTCGCGCATCTCGGGCACGCCTGCGCCCGGCACGTCCAGCGGCGCGGCCATGGCCGAGATGGAGCGGCTGGCGGCCCAGCTGCCGCCCGGCTTTGCCGTGGCCTGGACCGGCCAGTCGCTGCAGGAGCGCCAGTCGGCCGCGCAGGCGCCCCTGCTCATGGCCCTGTCCATGCTGGTGGTCTTCCTGGTGCTGGCCGCGCTGTACGAGAGCTGGTCCATCCCGCTGTCGGTGATGCTGGTCGTGCCCCTGGGCCTGCTGGGCGCGGTGGCGGCCGTGCTGCTGCGCGGCATGCCCAACGATGTGTTCTTCAAGGTGGGGCTGATCACCATCATCGGCCTGTCGGCCAAGAACGCCATCCTGATCGTGGAGTTCGCCAAGCAGCTGCGCGAGGAAGGCCAGGACCTGCGCGAGGCCGCCATCAAGGCCGCGCGCCTGCGGCTGCGGCCCATCCTCATGACCTCGCTGGCCTTTGCGCTGGGCGTGGTGCCGCTGATGCTGGCATCGGGCGCCAGCGCCGAGACCCAGCACGCCATCGGCACGGGCGTGTTCGGCGGCATGGTCAGCGGCACGGTGCTGGCCGTGTTCTTCGTGCCCGTCTTCTTCGTCTTCGTCCTTGAATGGCAGCGGCGCATCGCCGGGCCGCGCGGCAGCGCGCGCCGGCCGCCGCCTGCTGCCGACCCCGGAACCTGAACCATGCCTCTCTGGATCGCGCTCAACGCCCTGTGCTTTCAGGGCCGCCCGCCGGCACAGTCTTTGAACCCTTGCGCGCCATCGGCGCCTGCAGCCCCTAAGCGGCAGGCCGGGCCCACCGGGCCCGAGCCGCCGCGTTCAAATGCAGGTGCGCATGCCGGCCGCCGTGGCGCCGGTGGCGCCCCCTCCGGCACGGCCAGCACGTCCGTCCCATGATTTCTATAATGGCGGCTTCGTTCGCCATTGCAGGAGGTATTCGTCCCATGCGCCATTGATGCTGCCGCTGTCCCAGCGGCCCGCTTTTCCCGACCCTGCCCACCGCACGCGCAATGCATGCAAAGCGGCAAGGAACTGCGTTGGCATCCATGAACTGCGATATGACGAATACCACGATCACGCTCGACGGCGTTTCCTGCGTGCTGCCCGATGGCAGCCCCCTTTTCTCCGATCTTTCCGACACCCTGGACCACCGCCGCACCGGCCTGGTGGGGCGCAACGGCGTGGGCAAGTCGCGGCTGGCGCGCATCCTGGCCGGGCTGGATGCGCCCTCGCAGGGCCGCTGCCTGCGCTCGGGGCAGGTGCTGTACCTGGCCCAGCGCACGGACTGGCATGACCAGCCTTCGGTGGCGGCGCTGGCCGGGGTGCAGCCCGCGCTGGAGGCGCTGGCGCGCATCGGGGGCGGCAGCTGCGATGCCCGGGACTTCGAACTGCTGGCCGACCGCTGGGATCTGCGCCAGCGCCTGCAGGCCCAGCTGGAGCTGGCGGGCCTGGGCCATCTGCGTGCCGACACGCCGGGCCACGCCCTCAGCGGCGGCGAGGCCATGCGCGTGGCGCTGGCGGGCGCGCTGCTGTCTGGCGCCGACCATCTGGTGCTGGACGAGCCCAGCAACCACCTGGACCGCGAAAGCCGCCAGGCACTGGCCGCGCAACTGCAGCGCTGGCCCGGTGGCCTGGTCGTGGTCAGCCATGACCGCAGTCTGCTGCAGGGCATGGAACGCATCGTGGAGCTGTCGCCGCAGGGGCTTCGCAGCTACGGCGGCGGCTACGCCTTCTATGCCGAAGCCAGGGCGCGCGAGATGGCCTCGGCGGTGCAACTGCTGGAGCAGCGCAAGCTGGAGCGGCGCCGCGAAACGCAGCAGCTGCGCGAGCAGCAGGAGCGCCAGCAGCGCCGCGAGGCGCGCGGCCGCCGCCAGGGCCAGGAGGCCAACCAGGCGCGCATTCTGCTGGACCGGCAAAAGGAGCGCAGCGAGGCGTCGGCCGGCCGTCTGCGCCGCCAGCATGCGGACACGCGCGAGGCGCTGGACCAGCGCGTGCGCGAGGCGGCGCGCCAGATCGACCTGCAGGCCGGCATCCGCATGCAGGCGCCGCCCCCGGCCGGTGCTCCCTGCGACGTGGTGGCGCTGCTGGACGATGTGCTGCTGCCGTTTTCGTTTTCCACGGGGCCGCGCCTGAACCTGTCTCTGTACGGTGGCCAGCGCCTGGCCGTGACGGGGCCCAACGGCTGCGGCAAGACGCGCCTGCTCGATGTGCTGTCGGGCCGCCTTGCGCCCCAGGCGGGCGAGGTGCGCCGCATGCAGGCCTGTGCCTACCTGGACCAGCGCCTGTCCCTGTTGCAGCCCGGGCGCACGGTGATGGAGCAGTTGCAGGACGCCTGCCCCGGCACCCCCGTGGATGTGCTGCGCACGCGCCTGGCCTGGCTCGGACTGGCGGCCCGGCAGGTGGAGCAGCCCGCGGGCCGGCTCAGCGGCGGCGAGCAGCTCAAGGCCGCCCTGGCCTGCGCGCTGCATGCCGAGCCGCCCGCGCCCCTGCTCCTGCTGGACGAGCCCTGCAACCACCTGGACCTGCCTTCCCTGCAGGCGCTGGAGGTCATGCTGCGCGGCTACGCCGGCACGCTGGTCGTGGTCTCGCATGACGAGGATTTTCTGCAGGCCATCGGTCTGACCGACCGCCTGGTGTGGTCGCCGCAGGGCTGGCGAATGGAGTCCGCCTAGCTTTCCTGCGCTATCAGCGCCTGCAGTGCGCGCACATCGGTCACCAGCAGCGCCTGGCGCCCCTCCTTGCGCAGCAGGCCGCGCCGGGTGAGGGCGCCCAGCTCGCGCGTGACCTGCTCGCGGTTGGTGCTGATCTTGCTGGCCAGCACCGAGTGCGAAGGCACGGGGCTGATGAGGGCCGTGTGCTCGGGCGATACGCCCGCCTCCCGCGCCAGGCGCAGCAGCTCCATGTGCAGGCGCGTGGGCACGCCCAGGGTGCTCAGTTCCATGACGCGGTCGGTCAGCCGCCGCACCAGGCCGGCCAGGCCTTCCATCATGCGCAGGGCAACGGCGGGCTCGCGCGCCAGCAGGGCCAGGAAGTCCTGGCGCGACAGGCTGGCCAGCAGCGAGGATTCCAGGGTGACCACATCGGTGGAGCGGGCCTGGCCGTCAATGGCCGCCAGGTCGCCGAAGTGCTCGCCGGGCCCGTAGTCGCGGAAGCTGACCTCGCGCCCGCCCGGCGAATAGGTGGTGATGCGCACGCGCCCGCTGACCAGGAAGAACACGTCGCTGCCCGTGGAGCAGCGGCTGAACACGGGCTGGCGGGCCTGCAGCGGGCGCCATTCGCAGTCGGCGGCGATGCGGTCCAGGCTGGCGCTGCCCAGGCCCTCGAACAGGGCGATGCCGCGCAGGGCGAAACTGGAGGGCTGGGTGGGATGGACCATGGAACCAATAGCGGGCGTAAGGTACAAAGATTCTGGATCGGCCAGGCCCGGCCTAAGTTCCTTCAAGCTGCCGTTCTTCCGGTCTTCTCCTGTCTTCTTCCGCCGTCGGGCGCATCATCGCTTTCCATGGCCCGTGTCCCTCATCCGGTTCTGCCGGCTCTGCCGTCCCTGCGCAGCCTTCATTGGTCCACCGGCCTGGTGCTGTGGACCTATGCGGCGCTGCACCTGTTCAATCACTCCCTGGGCCTGGTCTCGCTGGGCACGGCCGAGGCCGTGCGCGAGCTGGTCCACGGCGTGTGGCGATCCCTGCCCGGCAGCCTGCTGCTCTACGGCGCGCTGGCCGCGCACATGGGGCTGGCGCTGCAGGCGCTGGCGCGGCGGCGCAGCCTGCGCATGCCGGCGCTGGAGGCCGTGCGGCTGCTGCTGGGACTGGGCCTGCCGCTGCTGCTGGCCCTGCACGTGCCGGCCACGCGGCTGGCGCAGGAGGCCTGGGGTGTGGACCCCTCGTATGCGCGCATCGTGCGTTCTTCCTGGAATCCGTCCAGCATGGCCATCCAGCTGCTGCTGATGACGGCCGCCTGGACCCATGGCTGCATGGGCCTGCACATGGCCCTGCGTGCGCGCGGCTGGTGGCGGCGCTGGCAGCCGCTGCTGCTCACGGCCGCCGTGCTGCTGCCCGTGCTGGCGGCGCTGGGCATCGTCTCCATGGCGCGCGAGATCGCGGCGGCCGGCCTGCCAGCGCCGGCCGGCCCCTCGCCCGAGGCATCGCAGTGGCTGCGCGCGCTGACGGCCGGGCTGCGCCAGGGCTGGCTGGCCTGTCTGGCCGCGCTGCTGGCCGGCCCCTGGCTGTGGCGGCGCATGCGCCTGCGCGGCGCCCGCCAGGTGCTGCTGCACTATCCGGGCCGCACCGTGCAGGTGGCCCAGGGCATGAGCGTGCTCGAAGCCAGCCGCGAGCATGGCATTGCCCATTTGTCGCTGTGCGGCGGCAGGGCGCGCTGCTCCACCTGCCGGGTGCGCGTGTCCGGCCCGGCGGCCCACCTGCCTGCGCCGGGGCGGGACGAGCGCCTGACGCTGGAGCGCGTGGGCGCGCCGCAGGACGTGCGGCTGGCCTGCCAGCTGCGGCCCACGGGCGATGTGCAGGTGGCGCCGCTGTTCCGCTCGCCGGCAGCCGCCCAGGCCGGGCGGGGCGACGGGCAGCGCGAGGTCCGCGAAGTGCGCGCGGTGGCCATCCTGTTCGTGGACCTGCGCCGCTGGTCGGGCCTGGCCGAGCGGCAATGGCCCGTGGACCTGTCCTGGGTGCTGGACCAGTATTTCGAGCGCGTGGGCCAGGCCGTGCACGACAGCGGCGGCATGGCCAACCAGTTCATCGGCGACAGCGTGATGGCCATCTTCGGCCTGGACACCGACCTGGACACGGCCTGCCGCCAGGCCGTGCAGGCCAGCGCCCTCATCGACCGGCGCATGCAGGAATGGAGCCACACCTTTGAGGCGCAGTTCGGCCAGCCGGTGGATTTCGGCATGGGCCTGCATGCGGGGCGCGCCGCCGTGGGGCGCGTGGGCTTCGAGCACACCACCACCTTCACGGCCGTGGGCGAGGTGGTCAACACGGCCAGCCGCCTGCAGGAATACACCAAGAGCGCCCAGGCGCGGCTGGTGCTGTCGCTGGAGGTGGCGCGCCGCGCGGGCGTGGCCGATGGCCTGGGCGAAGTCCGGCAGGTGCAGGTGCGCGGGCGCTCCGAGCCCTTGCAGGCCCTGCATGTGGCGCGGCCCGGCCTGCAGTGGCCGTGAGCGTGGATGGTGGGCGTGGACGGTGAGCGCGGGAGCCGGAGAGTTTGCGCAAAGCTGTGCGTTTAGGCACTGACGCGCAGGCGGGCGAAGACGAGACTGCAGCCATGCAGAACGCAATCACGCGCTGCAGGATTTGACAAAGGATTCGCCATGAAGCACGCAAAGACCCTCTTCGCCATCGTTTCCCTTTCCTCCGCCTTGTGGTCGGGCATGGCCTCGGCCGCACCGGCCGCCACTGTATCTGCAGAAACCTGGTTCGGCGCAGAGCCCGTCGCCTCCGGCCCCGCGCTGTCGCGCGCCGAAGTGCAGGCTGACCTGGCCCTGTGGAACCGCGCCGGCCTCAACGTCTACCGCGAGTCCGACGTGAACCACTGGGATGCCGACTACCAGCAGCGCCTGGCCCAGTACCAGCGCATGCGCAGCGGCCCCGAGTACCTGGCCGAAGTGCAGCGCCTGGGCGGCTCGGTGAAGGCGGCCGAAGGCCAGGGCTCCGGCCGTGTCCCGGGCTGATGCGATGACGCGCGCCGCCACGCATCGCGCTGCCCACGCCGCAGCATCGCCCTGGGCCGACTTCGCACCGCTGCTGGCCCGGGTGCTGCTGAGCCTGCTGTTCATCTACAGCGGCATCGGCAAGCTGATGGGGCCGGAGGGCACCATGGCCTATATCGCCAAGGCGGGCCTGCCGCTGCCCATGCTGTCGTATGCCATGGCGCTGGTGGTGGAGCTGGGCGTGGCCACGGCCCTGCTGCTGGGCTGGCGCACCCGCGAGGCCGCGGCCGTGATGGCCGTGTTCAGCGTCATGTCGGCGCTGATGTTCCACAACCAGTTCGGCGACAAGGGCCAGCTGGTGCAGTTCCTGAAGAACCTGGCGATCGCCGGGGGATTCGTGCAACTGATGCTGGCGCCCGTGGCGCGCTGGAGCCTGGACGCACGGCGCAAGGCCTCGCGTTGAGCACGAGCCAGTGATCCCTGGCGCTGTGCGTTACCCATAGCCCATGAAACCGGCGCGCCCGAAAAGCCAGGGACACCGAGGAAGGGCCGCCCCGCCCCGAGGGTGTCGTCCCCCTCCCTCGCGAAGCGAGTAGAGAGGGGGAAGGCGCGTAAGCGCCTCAGGGGGTGTCTATTGTTTTCACACCTTGATGCCCTTCTCAGCCAGGCGTCGGGCGTAGGCGGCCAGGATCAGCCGCTCCGAATGCACCAGGTAGTCATTGAGCGCGGCAGCGGCCTCGGCCGGCTTGCCGTCCTCGAACTGCTGCAGGATGCGCGCATTCATGTCCACATAGGGGGCATGCAGGAAGTGCGGGTCGCGCAGCAGGCCGAAGGCCAGCCGCAGCTCGGCCAGCAGGTGCTCGAACATGGTGTCCAGGCGCTCGCTGTCGGCCAGCTGCACCACGGCCTTGTGGAAACTCATGTTGGCCGTGCCCACGCCCGACCAGTCCTGCGCCTCGCGGTGGCGCTGCGCTGCCTCCACGGCTTCGCGCATCAGGCTGCGAGCCGGGTGCATGGGATAGGCCTGGGCCAGCGCCTGGCACTCCACCATGCGGCGCACGCGGTAGATGTCGATGATGGAGGCAATGCTGGGCGCCGCCACCGACACGCCCTTGTTGGGCTCGTGCACCAGAAGCCCCTCCTTGGTCAGCAGCCGGAAGGCCTCGCGCAGCGTGTTGCGCGAGATCTGCAGGCTTTCGCTGAGTGAGGCCTCCGACAGCTTTTGCCCGGGCTCCCAGGCACCATCGATGAGCTTGCTGCGCAGCTGCTCGGTCACGCGGTCGGTCAGGTTGAGGATATCGGTGCTGCGGGTCATGGTGATGGGGGATGCAAGGTTCGATGGGCAGTGTAGCCAGGGCCGGCACTCCTGCCGGCCTCGCGCGGTGCTCAGTTGTCGTGGTGCAGCCGGGTGAAGGCCTGCAGGGTGCTGTCCACGGCCTCGTCGTCAATGTGGCGGTGCGTGACCAGGCGCAGCAGGCCTGCGCTGCCCGTGCGCACCAGCACGCCGGCTTCGGCAAGGCGTGCCTCCCAAAGGCGCGCATCGGCCGCGCTGGTGCCCACGCGCACCTGCACGATGTTGGTCTGCGGCAGTTCGGCCGCGCACCATGCCGGGTGGATGGCGCGCAGGCCCTGGTGCAGGCGGCGGGCGCGTGCGTGGTCCTCGGCCAGGCGATCGACCATGTGCTCCAGCGCCACCAGGCCCGCCGCCGCGATCACGCCGGCCTGGCGCATGGTGCCGCCCAGCATGCGCCGTATGCCGCGCGCCCGCGTGATGAAGTCGGCCGGGCCCATGAGCACCGAGCCCACCGGAGCCGACAGGCCCTTGGACAGGCAGACGGTGACCGAGTCCGTGTGCGCGGCGATCTCGCGGCAGGACAGGCCCAGTGCCACGGCGGCATTGAACAGGCGCGCGCCATCGGTGTGCACGGGCACGCCATGGCGGGCGGCCAGGGCATGCAGGGCCGCCAGCGACTCGGGCGCCGCCACGCTGCCGCCCCGTGCGTTGTGGGTGTTCTCCACGGCCACGAGGGCGCTGGGGCAGCGTGCGGATGCCGAGGTGTCCAGCGCCGCCTCCAGCGCGGGCAGGGCGATCAGGCCGCCGTCGCCGGGCAGGCTGCGGTAGTGCATGCCGGTCAGGCCTGCGGCTGCGCGCTCGGCGTTCAGCAGATGGCTGCCGGCCTCGGCCAGCACCTCGCCGGGCATGCGGCCATGGGCGAGCACGGCCACGAGGTTGCCCATGGTGCCGCTGGCCACGAACAGGCCTGCGGCCTTGCCAAAGCGCTGGGCGGCTGTCTCTTCCAGCGCACGCACCGTCGGGTCGCCGTCCAGGCCGTCGTCGCCCAGCGGGGCGCAGGCCATGGCTTCGAGCATCTGCGGCGTGGGGCGCGTGACGGTGTCGCTGCGCAGGTCAACGGCGTCGTGGTGATGGTGCAGGGAGGGCATTCAGTCCGCCTTGATGTTGCGTTCCTTGATGACGCGGGCCCAGCGTGCGGCGTCGGTCTCCATCTGGGCGCCGAACTCCGCCGCAGTGCGGGGCGTCAGTTCCAGCCCCAGGGACTGCAGCTTGGCCTGCAGCGCGGGCGTGGCCATGGCGCGGGCCACGGCATCGTGCAGCGCGGTCTGTATGCCGGGGGGCAACCGGGCAGGCGCCAGCAGGCCGAACCAGTGCAGCACGGTCAGGCCGCGCACGCCGCTTTCGGCCATCGTGGGCACCTGGGGCAGGGCCGGCGAGCGCTGGGCACCCGTGGTGGCCAGGGCGCGCAGCGCGCCGCTTTTGATATGGGGGATCACGGTGGGGGCCGAGGAGAACATGCTCTCGGTATGGCCGGCCACCACGTCGGCGACGGCCTGGCCCGAGCCCTTGTAGGGAATGTGGGTGATGAAGGTGTCCGTCTGCTGCTTGAACAGCTCGCCTGCCAGATGCGTGGCCGTGCCCGTGCCGCCCGAGGCGAAGTTGATCTGGCCGGGCCGTGCCCTGGCCAGCGCGATGTATTCCTTCACGCTCTGCGCCTTGAGCTTGGGGTTGACGGCCAGCACCAGCGGCGAAGAGCCGATCAGGGCCACGGGCGTGAAGTCCTTGAGCGCGTCGTACGGTGTCTTGTAGAGACTGGGCGTGATGGTGTGCGGCATGTCGGCCAGGAGCAGCGTGTAGCCGTCGGGCGCGGCGCGTGCCACCAGCTCGGCGCCCAGCATGGCCGAGGCGCCGGGCTTGTTGTCCACGACCACGGGCTGGCCCAGTTCGCGCGACAGCTCCGTGCCCAGCGCACGGGCGATGTTGTCCGAGCCGCCTCCGGCCGTGTAGGGCACGACGATGCGCACGGGCTGTGCGGGCCATTTCTGCGCCAGCGCAAGGCCGGGCAGGGCAGCCGCTGCCAGGATGAGCAGGCGGCGCTGCAGGCCCCGGTGGGAAGCGGGACGTGCAGCAGGGTGCAAGGCGGGGTGCGGAAGTGGGTGACGTTCGGCAGGCATGGCGAAGGCTCCTTGGTGCAGCGACAGGAAGAAACGATGGGCCGATCCGCCAGCGGCCTGGCCCGCAAGCCACCCGCCTTCATCAACCGATGAAGCGCCCCGCATTGCCCAGCACGCCCAGGTCGATGAAGCTGGAGCCGACATGGGGCGCCTGGCCGCTGTAGTCGATGACGAAGCCGCCCATGTCCCAGTTGCGGATGCCGGCCAGCGCCGAGCGCAGCCTGGCCTGGCTGGGGTCGCGGCCTGCGCGTTCCAGGCCCTCGGCCAGCACGCGTGTGTTCACATAGGCTTCCAGCGTGCCCAGCGAGAACTCCTGCTGCCCGTGGGCGCGCATGGCGGCCTGGTAGTCGCGCACCACCTGCAGCTTGGCCTGGTGCGGCGCGGGAACGACCATGGTCAGGGCAATGCCCCGGGCGTCCTCGCCCAGCGGCTTGAGGCTGTCGTTGGGCAGGGTCACGCTCAGGCCGGTGAGCAGCACGCCGGGCGCGCTCTTGCGCAGGCCGCGCACCAGATCGACCGACACCGTGCCAGCCGTGGCCAGCAGCACGGCCGAGGGGTGGGCCGCTTCCACTTTGTTCAACACATCGGCCAGATTCTTGCCATCGGTGGCGATGGCCGCCTGCACGGCGGGTGCCATCTTCTCGGCCTCCAGGGCGTGCGTGGCGTCCTCCAGCATTTCGCGGCCGTAGGCGTTGTCCAGGTAGACGATGCCAATGCCCTTGAGCCCCATGCCCGCAAGGCGCTGGACCAGGCGGCGGACCTCGGTGGTGTAGCTGGCGCGCACATGGAAGACGTTGCGCGATGCCTTGCGCAGCGACGAGGCGCCCGTGAAGGGCGCCACATAGGGAACGCCGGCTTCCTCGATCAGCGGGATGACGGCGGCGTTGTTGGGCGTGCCCACGCAGGACAGCAGGGCAAAGGCCGTGCCCTTGGAGAGCATCTGCCGCACGTTGTCGGCCGTGCGCTGGGGCACGTAGCCGTCGTCAACCATCTGCAGCTGCAGCGTGCGGCCCTGGATGCCGCCACGCGCGTTGATCTGCGCCATGGCCGCTTCCGTGCCCAGCTTGATGTCGGTGCCGAACCCGGCCAGCGGGCCGCTCATGGCGGCCGAGCAGCCGATGGTGATGGTCTTGGCGGACAGGCCTGCCTCATCGGCGAAGGCATTGCGCACGAAGGCCGGCGCCAGCGCGGGAACCGCTGCGATGGCTGCAGCACGGGGAAGCAGGGAAACAAGTTGACGGCGTTGCATGGATTCAGAGCTCGGACAAAAGGGATGGGAGCAGGAAGGTGCCATTCACGCCGACTGCCACGCGTGCGCCGCAGGCCGGGAGGGCGGCCCATTGTAGGAGGCGGCCTCGTCACAGGCGATACCGGGGCAGGGGCATTGTTGTGTTAATGCCTTCTATGGATGTTCAATATCCGATAGTTTTTGACATTTGAAAACCCCGTGCGTGCTCAATCCTTGGGCAACGATATGCGGGTTTGTACTATCAGCATGCGCTGATTGTCTTATTCACAATTCGTTTCTGTAAGACAAATTCTTTGTTTTGTTGAACAAAACCAGGTTGGCTGCGCACTCCACGCCACCGGGTTGGGCCTGCGGGGCGGCTTGACGGTCGCTCCGCACCGGGGTGTGAAGGGGGAATCAACATGCTGACTGACGTCAATCTCTGGCCGCTTATCGGAGTGGCCATCATCGTTGCGGGCTTCGTGCTGCGCTTCAATCCCATGCTGGTCGTGATCGTCACGGCCATCGGCACGGCACTGGCGGCGGGCTTCCCCGTCGACAAGGTGCTGGCCACCATTGGCACGGGCTTCATCAAGACGCGCAACCTGCCGCTGATCATCCTGCTGCCGCTGGCCGTGATCGGCCTGCTGGAGCGCCATGGCCTGCGCCAGCACGCGCAGAACTGGATCAGCTCCATCAAGTCGGCCACCGCAGGCCGCCTGCTCATCGTCTACCTGGCCGCACGCCAGCTGACGGCCGCCGTGGGCCTGACCAGCCTGGGCGGGCATCCGCAGATGGTGCGCCCGCTGCTGGCGCCCATGGCCGAAGGTGCGACCCAGTCGCGCTTCGGCATCCTGCCCGCCAAGGTGCGCGACAAGCTGCGCGCCTACTCGGCC
This sequence comes from Delftia sp. ASV31, assembly GCF_016428765.1. Lineage (NCBI taxonomy): Bacteria > Pseudomonadati > Pseudomonadota > Betaproteobacteria > Burkholderiales > Comamonadaceae > Delftia > Delftia sp. ASV31. The sequence goes on along the minus strand of NZ_JAELTK010000015.1, from coordinate 39,106 downwards.
GCCACGGACAACGTGGGCCTGTTCTTCGGCGAGGACATCTTCGTGGCCTTCGGCGCCATCGTGCTGATGACCACCTTCCTGAAGGAAGCCGGCATCGAGGTCGAGCCCATCCACGTCGCGCTGTGGGGCATTCCCACGGCCATCTGCGCCTTCGTGATCCATGCCTGGCGCCTGCGCCGCCTGGACCGCATGCTGGAGCGCGAACTGGCCCAGTACAAGGCCGGTGTCGAAGCCGACGCAGCCAACGCCAACGCCACCCAAGCCAAGGGAGCCTGAAATGACGCTGACCATCCAACACCTGTACTACCTGGTCGGCTTCGTCCTGGCCGTCACGGCCGTGATGACGCTGCGCGATGCCAGCAACCCCAAGCGCTGGTCCAGCGGCCTGTTCTGGGCGCTGTATGCAGCCGTCTTCCTGGTGGGCAATGAACTGCCGCCCGTGGTCGTGGGCGTGATCGCCGTGGCCATGGCCCTGATCGCCGGCTTCGGCGGCGTGGGCAGCGGCCGCCATGCGCCGCGCAGCGATGCCGAGTACCTGGCCAGCGCCAAGCGCCTGGGCAACAAGCTGTTCGCACCGGCCCTGGCGATTCCGCTGATCACCATGGTGGGCACGCTCAGCGCCTCGCACCTGGTCTTCGGCGGCACGCCCCTGCTGGACCCCAAGGCCACCACGCTGGTGAGCCTGGGCGTGGGCTGCGTGCTGGCCCTGGGCCTGGCCTGCTGGCTGACCCGCGAGACGCCGGCCCAGGGCATGCGCGAATCGCGCCGCCTGACCGATGCGCTGGGCTGGGCCCTGGTGCTGCCCCAGATGCTGGGCATGCTGGGCCTGGTGTTCTCGGACGCCGGCGTGGGCAAGGCCGTGGCCTATGTGACCACCACCTATATCAACATGGACATCCGCTTCGTGGCCGTGGCCGTCTACGTGCTGGGCATGGCGCTGTTCACGGTGGTCATGGGCAACGGCTTCGCGGCCTTCCCCGTGATGACGGGCGGCGTGGGCGTGCCCATCCTGGTCGGCGTCTACCATGGCGACCCGGCCGTGATGGCGGCCATCGGCATGCTCTCGGGCTACTGCGGCACCCTGCTGACGCCCATGGCGGCCAACTTTAACCTGGTGCCCGCCGCGCTGCTGGAGATCGACAAGAATGCCGTGATCCGCGCCCAGGTGCCCACGGCCCTGGCCCTGCTGACCGCCAATGTCTTCCTGCTGTACTTCCTGATGTTCCGTTAAAGGACGGACTGGTGCCATGACCGATTCCACTTCCCCGCGCATCCTGGTGACCGGCTTCGAGCCGTTCGAGCAGGACCCTGTCAATCCCTCGTGGGAAGTGGCGCGTGCCCTGCATGGCGAGACCGTGGCCGGCGCCATCGTCCACGGCCTGCAGCTGCGCTGCGTGTTCGGCGAGTCGCTGCGCCAGCTGCAGGAGGCGCTTGCGCAGTTGCAGCCGGTGCTGGTCATCAGCCTGGGCCTGGCCGGCGGCCGCAGCGAGTTCACGCCCGAGCGCGTGGCCATCAATATCGACGACGCCCGCATTCCCGACCATGCGGCGCGCCAGCCCGTGGACCAGGTGGTGATCCCCGGCGCGCCCGCCGCGTACTTTTCCACGCTGCCCATCAAGGCCGTGGTGCACAACCTGCGCGCGCGCGGCATTCCGTCTTCCGTGTCCAACACGGCGGGCACCTTTGTCTGCAACCACGTGTTTTTCGCGCTCATGCACTGGCTGGCCCAGGGCAAGGCGGCGCCGGGCGCGCGTGGCGGCTTCATCCACGTGCCGGCCTTGCCCGAGCAGGCAGCGCGCAAGCCGGGCATGCCCAGCATGTGCCTGGCCGACCAGGTGGCTGCCGTGCGCGAGACCATTCGCACGGCCCTGACCGTGACCCAGGATCTGAAGGAAAACGCCGGCCAGCTGCACTGAGAGTCTGTGCACCGAGTCCGGCGAGGAGAGAACGATGAAAATTGACCTGAACAGTGATCTTGGCGAGAGCCTGGGCGGATGGCGCATGGGCGACGACGCCGCCATGCTCGACATCGTCAGCAGCGCCAACGTGGCCTGCGGATTCCATGCCGGCGACCCGGCAGGCATCCTGGAGACGCTCAAGGCCGCCCGCGAGCGCGGCGCCATGGTGGGCGCCCATGTGTCCTATCCCGACCTCGTCGGCTTCGGCCGGCGCAACATGGATGTGGCCAGCGCCGACCTGGTGGCCGGCGTCATCTACCAGATCGGGGCGCTGCAGGGCCTGGCCCGCGTGGCCGGCACCGAGGTGCGCTACGTCAAGCCGCACGGCGCGCTCTACAACACCATCGCCCATGACAGGCGCCAGGCCACCGACGTGATCACGGCCATGCGCGCCATCGACCCCAGCCTGGTGCTGGTGGCGCTGGCCGGCTCGCCGCTGATCGACTGGGCGCGCGATGCGGGCCTGACCGTGGTGGCCGAGGCCTTTGCCGACCGCGGCTACACGCCAGAGGGCACCCTGGTCTCGCGCCGCGATCCGGGCGCCGTGCTGCACGATGTGGACCAGATCGCCGCGCGCATGCTGTCCCTGGTGCGCGACGGCGTGGTCGAGGCCGTCGATGGCAGCCTGGTGCGCATTGCCGCCGACTCCATCTGCGTGCACGGCGACAGCCCCGGTGCCGTGGCCATTGCACGCCACCTGCGCGAACGTTTCGAGCAGGAGGGCGTGCGCATTTCCTCCTTCGTGGGCTGAGGGCACACCATGCGTTTTCTACCCGTCAACCGGCAGGCCCTGATGGTGGAGCTGGCCGATCTGGATGAAACCCTGGCCCTGCTGGGCTCGCTGCAGCGCGAGCCCATCGATGGCGTGCAGGAGCTGGTGCCGGCCGCGCGCACCGTGCTCGTGCAGTTCGCTCCCGCCAGGCTGGGCGTGGCCGAGCTGGTGCGCCGCATTGCCGCGCGCGACCTGGGCCAGCGGGCCGAGCGCAGCAATGTGCTGGTCGAGATTCCCGTGCACTACGACGGCGAGGACCTGGCCGACGTGGCGCAGCTGCTGGGCATCACGCCCGAGGAAGTCGTGCGCCGCCACACCGGCAGCGAGTACGCCGTGGCCTTCACGGGCTTCGCGCCCGGCTTTGCCTACCTCAGCGGGGGCGATCCGATCTTCAACGTGCCGCGCCGCACCACGCCGCGCACGCGCGTGCCGGCCGGCTCGGTGGCGCTGGGCGGCACGTTCAGCGCCGTCTATCCCCAGGCCAGCCCGGGCGGCTGGCAACTGATAGGCCGCACCTCGGCCCGCATGTGGGACCTCGCGCGCGAGCTGCCTGCGCTGCTGCAGCCCGGCTACCGCGTGCGCTTTGTCGATGCGGCCGGCATGGCCCAGGTGGATGAGGCGCCCGCGCCCGCCGTGGCGCAGGCCGCGCCGCATGAAGGCAACGCGCTGCGCGTCAAGGCCACGGGCCTGATGACGCTGTTCCAGGACCGGGGCCGGCTGGGCCAGGCCGGGCAGGGCGTCTCGGCCTCGGGCGCCATGGACCAGGCAGCCTTCAAGGCTGCCAACCGACTGGTCGGCAATGCCAGCGACCTGGCCGTGCTGGAGACCGTGGGCGGTGGCCTGTCGCTGCAAAGCCAGGGCGAGACCGTGGTCGCCATCACGGGCGCCGATGCGCCCCTGACCGTGACCACAGGGTCCGGCCAGCGCTGGAGCGTGCCGCGCTACCAGGCCGTGGCCCTGGCCGATGGCGACCAGCTGACCGTGGGCCAGCCCGTGGCCGGTGCGCGCTGCTATGTGGCCGTGCGCGGCGGCTTTGCCGTCACGCCCGTGCTGGGCAGCGCCTGCACCGACACCCTGGCGAATGTCGGCCCTGCCGCCCTGGCCGTGGGCCAGGTCCTGCCCGTTCGGCCTGCAGACCGCAAGGCCGTGGCCGCACCCGAGCTGCCGCCCGAATCCCTGCCCACCACCGGGCAGGACGTGGTGCTGGACGTGGAGCTGGGCCCGCGCACCGACTGGTTCACGCCCGAGGCCGTGGCCCTGCTGGCCGCGCAGCGCTGGCAGGTCACGCCGCAGTCCAACCGCGTGGGCCTGCGCGTGGCGGGCGAGCAGCCCCTGGAGCGCGCCGTGGCCGGCGAGCTGCCCAGCGAAGGCACGCCGCTGGGCGCCATCCAGGTGCCCCCCAGCGGCCAGCCCGTGCTGTTCCTGGCCGACCATCCGCTGACGGGCGGCTACCCCGTCATCGGCTGCGTGGCGCCGCACCACCTGGATCTGGCCGGCCAGATTCCCGTGGGCGCCTGGATCCGCTTCAACCCCATCCGCGCCTTCGAGGAATACACCCCCGGCGCGCAAGGATCCAAGAACTGAACGCGGGGAGCGCCCGGTGGCGCCTGCCCGCAACTGAAAGAAGCTGATCATGAAAAAAGTCCTGATTGCCAACCGTGGCGAGATCGCCGTCCGCATCGCCCGCGCCTGCGCCGACTACGGCGTGAAATCCGTGGCCGTCTACGCCGATGCCGACATCGACGCCCTGCACGTGCGCATGGCCGACGAGGCCTATGGCCTGGACGGCGAGCGCCCGGCCGACACCTACCTGAACATCGCCAAGCTCATCGCCATCGCGCACAAGAGCGGCGCCGACGCCGTGCACCCCGGCTACGGCTTCCTGTCCGAAAGCGAAGCCTTTGCGCGCGCCGTGCTGGATGCGGGCCTGCGCTGGATCGGCCCCACGCCCGAGACCATCGCCAAGCTGGGCGACAAGGTCGAGGCGCGCAAGATCGCCCTGCAGGTCGGCGCTCCCCTGGTGGCCGGCACGCCCGACCCCGTCAAGGATGCCGGCGAAGTGCTGGCCTTTGCCCAGCAGCACGGCCTGCCCATCATCATCAAGGCCGCCTTCGGCGGCGGCGGGCGCGGCATGAAGATCGCGTGGCGCATGGACGAGGTCGAGGAACTCTTTCACTCGGCCGTGCGCGAGGCCGTCACCGCCTTCGGCCGCGGCGAATGCTTCGTCGAGCAATTCCTGGACCGCCCCCGCCATATCGAGGCCCAGGTGCTGGCCGACACCCACGGCAACGTGGTCGTGCTGGGCACGCGCGACTGCTCGCTGCAGCGGCGCAACCAGAAGCTGGTGGAAGAGGCCCCGGCGCCCTTCCTCAGCGACGAGCAGCGCGCCCGCATCCACAGCTCCGCACGCGACATCTGCGCGGCGGCCGGCTACGTCAGCGCGGGCACGGTGGAATTCCTGCTGAGCCAGACGGGCGCCATCTCCTTCCTCGAAGTCAACACGCGCCTGCAGGTCGAGCACCCCGTGACCGAGCAGACCACGGGCGTGGACCTGGTGATCGAGCAGCTGCGCGTGGCCGATGGCCTGCCGCTGTCCATCACCGAAACCCCGGCGCCGCTGGGCCACTCCATCGAATTTCGCATCAACGCCGAAGACGTGGGCCGGGGCTTCCTGCCCACGCCCGGCCCCGTGGTGCGGTTCGACCCGCCCTCGGGCCCCGGCGTGCGCCTGGACACGGGCGTGCAGACCGGCTCGGTCGTACCCGGCAGCTTCGACTCGCTGATGGCCAAGCTCATCGTCAGCGGCGCCACGCGCGAACAGGCCCTGGCCCGCGCCCGCCGCGCCCTGGCCGAGTTCCGCATCGAAGGCCTGTCCTCCGTGCTGCCCTTCCACCGCGCCGTCATCGGCCATGCCGACTTCGTGGGCAACGACGGCTTCAAGGTCCACACGCGCTGGATCGAATCCGACTTCGCCGAACCCCTGGCCGCCGCCGTGCGCGCCGAGCCGCTGCCCGACGCCAGCCTGGTGCGCTGCGCGGTCGAGATCGACGGGCGACGGGTGTCGCTGGGCCTGCCTGCGATGCTGCTGCAGGGGCTGGCATCGGCTGGCGGCGGTGTGGCTGCCGCGCCGGCTGCCGAATCTGCCGTGGACCCTGCTGCCGTCACCTCACCCATTGCAGGCAATCTGCATGCGTGGAAGGTGGCCGATGGCGATACCGTTCAGGAGGGCGATGTGATTGCCGTCATGGAGGCCATGAAGATGGAGATGCAGGTGACTGCGCATCGCAGCGGGGTGGTTGCGTTGGTGGCTGAGGCGGGGAAGGCGCAGGTGTTGGGGGCTGTGATTGCTCGGATTGGGTGATTTTTGGTTGACCTGTTTTTTATTCTGTTGTGCCTCTGGCGGCAGGAGCCGGGTTTCGGCCCGGCGGCCGACCCGCTTTCTTGTCGCGCGACAAGAAAGCGGGGCAAAGAAGCGCGCCCCGAACTGCCCACGACCCTTCGCTTCGCTGCGGGCGACCTGCGTTGGGCGGGATGCGGGGTGTGCCGCAGAACTCGCTGCGCGCTGGCGCGCTTCGCTCAAACAACTGCGGCAAGTCAGATGACGAGGCAAGCCTGTCCTTCGGCAGGCTTGCCACCCCGCAACCGCCACGACGCAGGTTGCCCCGCAGCGAAGCGAAGGGGTCGCGGACATCCGGGTCGCCTTTTCTTGGCCTACCTTCTTTTGGCGAAGCAAAAGAAGGTAGGTCGGCCGCCGGGCCGAGACCCGGCCTCGAAAAACAACCCCCCGGCAGGGTCTCAAACAAGAGCGTGAACTAATCAGCGCCCACCCTGAAAACTACGCGTGCTGTACAGATCCATCGGCAGCCGCGACAGCAGCGGCAGACCAGACACCGCATCCACCGGCTGCCTCTCGATGTAGTTGAAGAACACATCGGAATCGAGCACGCCAATGTCCAGACGGCGCGCATCAGGCACGGCCGCCAGCGTCTTGTAGCCGTCGCCACCCGTGGCATTGAAGCTCAGCACGAACAGCTTGTACGTGCGCGCGGTATCCAGCGGCTTCCACGTCTTGCTCGCGTTGTCATACACCTCGATGCCCGATACGCGCTGGCCGGCCGCCGCTGCCGCATTCACGTCAAAGCGCAGGCCGCCCGTGTAGGGGTAGGGGCCGGTCGTGCCGCTGGGGCCGTAGACGGCCTGCAGGCCGTCCTCGAGCATGCCCTTGACTTCCGTGCCGGTGATGTCCAGGCGGAACAGCTTGTTGCCGAAGGGCAGGACCTGGATGACCTGGGCGGCCGTGGTCTGGCCCAGCAGCGGGATGCGCACGCCGCCGCCGCTTTGCAGGGTGATGTCGGCGCCGCCGTAGTGGCGGTTGGCTTCTTCCAGGTAGGCCTGGGCCACGAGCTGCTGGATGTCGCCGCCGCGCACGCTGACGCTGCCTTCGGCATTGCAGGCGGCGCTGGACTGGCTGTAGTTCATGGTGCCGACGCCGCCGGGCACGCGGCGCGAGCACAGTTCCTGGGGCACGGTGGCGACCTGCTTGAGGTTGAACTGGGCGACCTTGTCCTTGAAGGGCTGCAGCGCGGCCGTGGCCTTGGCCGAGGGCGTGGTCACGCGCAGCACGCCGGTGGCGGCGGCGCTGGCCTTGAGCGCGGTCTTTTGCGCATCGGTGGCGGCCTTGCCGGCGATGGTGAAGCTGTCGCCGATCAGCACATGGGGCGTGCCCGTGCACTGGGTGACGCGGCCGTCGGCGTCGAACTGGACCTTGAGGTCGCCGACGACCTGGGCGTACTCCCAGGCCTGGACCACGCAGACGGGGCTGCCGTCCCTGTCGGCCAGGCGCGTGGGGTAGGCGCCGCCGGGCGTGCCTACGCCCGTGGTGTTGAGCACGTCGGGGCCGAGCAGGGTGTGCGAGTCGCCGCCCACGACCACGTCCACGCCGCTGAGCTTGGGCACGATCTGGCGGTCGTACTCATAGCCCACGTGGCTCATGACGATGATCTTGTTGATGCCCTTGGCGCGCAGCGCGTCGATTTCGCGCTGGGCCGCCGTGGCCTCGTCCTCGAAGGTGGTGTCGGCATCGGGGCTGGACGATGCCTTGGTCTTGCCCGCAATGGTCAGGCCGACGATGCCGATCTTCTGGCCGCCGCGCTCCACCACGGTGGAGGGGTTCACATAGCCGGGCGCCTTGGCCGCGTTCAGGGCCGAGTTGGCGCCAAAGCGCACGTTGGCGCTGAGCACGGGCGTCTTGCATGTGCCTGTGCGCAGGCGGTCCAGGAAGGACTTGAGGCCGCTGTCGCCCTTGTCGAACTCGTGGTTGCCCAGCGTGAAGGCGTCAAAGCAGACGGTGTTCATGAGGGCGGCATCGGCCTCGCCGTCGGCGCCTGCGCGGTTGAAGTACAGCGTGCCGGTGAGCGCGTCGCCGGCGTGCAGCTTGAGCACGTTGGGCGACTGCGCGGCCAGCTCCTCGATGGCCTGGGTCACGCGCGCAAAGCCTGCGGCGTCCACGGCCACGGCTTCGGCCTTGCCCGTGCCGGCGTCCAGCTGCAGGGTCTTGCTCTTGGACTCCAGCGTGGAGTGGTGATCGTTGATGTGCAGAATGCGCAGCTCCAGCGGCTGGCCTGCGGGCGTGTCGTTGCCGGAGCCGCCGCAACCGGCGATCAGGGCGGAGGCAGCCAGGGCCACGGCCAGCGGGCGCAGGGCGGGGCGATGGGAGGTCAAGGACATGAACGGGTTCTCTCTGTATCGGTTTGTCACGGCCGCCGATGCTGGGCAAGGCTGATGACACGGCGATGAAATCGCCTTGCAGGGGGCTTGACCTTGACATGGTGGCAATCTCTAAAGTGCCTGCATGCGAGAACAAAGGAGTCAGGCAATGAATGCATCGACCAAGGCCGGCATGGCCATAGACCTGCCCGTTCAGGGCATGACCTGCGCCTCCTGCGTGGGGCGTGTGGAGCGCGCGCTCAAGAAGCTGCCGGGCGTGCAGGAGGCCGTGGTCAACCTGGCCACCGAAAAGGCCAGCATCCGCTTCGAGGGCGCGGCCGATCTGCCCGCCGCCATTTCCGCCATCGAGAAGGCCGGCTACGAAGTGCCCCAGTCCAGCGTGGAACTGGAAGTGGAGGGCATGACCTGCGCCTCCTGCGTGGGCCGCGTGGAGCGGGCGCTGAAAAAGGTGGAGGGCGTGCAATCGGCCAGCGTGAACCTGGCCACCGAGCGCGCGCTGGTGACGCTGGCAGGCAGCGTGGACATGGCGGCCCTTGTGGCAGCTGTGCACAAGGCCGGGTACGAAGCGCGTCCGCTGGGCGCCAGCGCGAACCCGGCCAGTGAAGGCGGTGCAGCGCAGTCGCCGGCCGAAGACGGCACGGAGCAGCGCCAGGCGCGCGAGCGGGCCTCGCTCAAGCGCTCGCTGATCGTGGCCACGGTGTTCGCGCTGCCGGTGTTCGTGCTGGAGATGGGCGGCCACATGGTGCCGGCCTTCCACCACTGGGTGGGGCAGGCCATCGGCACCCAGAACAGCTGGTATCTGCAGTGCCTGCTGTCGGCCATCGTGCTGTTCGGGCCGGGCCTGCGCTTCTTCCAGAAGGGCATTCCCGCGCTGCTGCGCGGCGCGCCCGACATGAATTCGCTGGTGGCCGTTGGCACCTCGGCGGCGTTTGCCTATTCGCTGGTGGCCACCTTCGTGCCGCAGTGGCTGCCGGCCGGCACGGTGAATGTGTATTACGAGGCGGCGGCCGTGATCGTGGCGCTGATCCTGCTGGGCCGCTTCATGGAGGCGCGCGCCAAGGGCAATACCTCGGAGGCCATCCGCCGCCTGGTGCGCCTGCAGGCCAAGACGGCGCGCGTGCGCAAGGACGGCGCCGTGCAAGAAGTGGACATCGCCGCCGTGCGTGCGGGCGACACCATCGAGGTGCGGCCCGGCGAGCGCATTCCCGTCGATGGCGAGGTCATCGAGGGCAGCAGCTTCGTCGATGAATCCATGATCAGCGGCGAGCCCGTGCCGGTCGAGAAAACCCCGGGTGCCGAACTGGTCGGCGGCACGGTGAACCAGAACGGCGCACTGGCCTTTCGCGCCACCAAGGTGGGCGCGGACACGCTGCTGGCGCAGATCATCCGCATGGTCGAGCAGGCCCAGGGCTCCAAGCTGCCCATACAGGCGCTGGTGGACCAGGTCACCATGTGGTTCGTGCCGGCCGTGATGGCCGTGGCCCTGCTGACCTTCGGCGCCTGGCTGGCCTGGGGGCCGTCGCCCGCACTGACCTTTGCGCTGGTCAATGCCGTGGCCGTGCTCATCATCGCCTGCCCCTGCGCCATGGGCCTGGCCACGCCCACTTCCATCATGGTGGGCACGGGCCGGGCCGCGCAGATGGGCGTGCTGCTGCGCAAGGGCGAGGCCCTGCAGACCTTGAAAGACGCCCGCGTGGTGGCCGTGGACAAGACGGGCACGCTGACGCGAGGCCGCCCCGAGCTGACCGACCTGGTGCTGGCCCCGGGCTTCGAGGGCGAGCGCAGCCGCGTGCTGGCGCTGGTGGCGGCCGTGGAAGACCGCTCCGAGCACCCGATTGCGCGCGCCATCGTGGATGCTGCCAAGGCCGAGGATCTGCCGCTGGGTGCCGTGGATCGCTTTGAATCGGTGACAGGCTTTGGCGTGCGCGCCCAGGTGGAGGGGGTGCGCGTGGAGATCGGTGCCGACCGCTTCATGCGCGAATTGGGCCTGCAGGTGGACACGCTGGCAGACGAGGCCGCGCGCCTGGGCGACGAAGGCAAGACGCCGCTGTATGCCGCGGTGGACGGCCGCCTGGCCGCCATGATCGCCGTGGCCGATCCCATCAAGGACAGCACGCCGGCCGCCATTGCCGCCCTGCACGCCTTGGGCCTGAAGGTGGCCATGATCACCGGCGACAACCGCCGCACGGCCGAGGCCATCGCCCGCCAGCTGGGCATCGACGAGGTGGTGGCCGAGGTGCTGCCCGGCGGCAAGGTCGATGCCGTCAAGCGCCTGAAGGCCGAGCACGGCACGCTGGCCTATGTGGGCGACGGCATCAACGACGCGCCGGCCCTGGCCGAGGCCGATGTGGGCCTGGCCATCGGCACGGGCACGGACATCGCCATCGAGGCGGCCGACGTGGTGCTGATGTCAGGCGACCTGGGCGGCGTGCCCAATGCGATCGCGCTGTCCAAGGCCACCATGGCCAATATCCGCCAGAACCTGTTCTGGGCCTTTGCCTACAACGTGGCCCTGATCCCCGTGGCCGCGGGCCTGCTGTACCCCGTCAACGGCACGTTGCTGTCGCCCGTGTTCGCGGCCGGGGCCATGGCGCTGTCCAGCGTCTTCGTGCTCAGCAACGCGCTGCGCCTGCGGCGTTTCAATCCGCCGCTGGCGGCGGGGTGTTGAACGACGAAGGCAGTCAGCCGGGCAGCTTGGGGACGTCTATGAAGTCGTCCAGGCTCAGGCCTTTTTCCTTGAGCAGGGCTTCAAGCACGGGCTGCAGGCGGCCCAGGCTTTGCTGCACGGTCTCGCGCACCGTGTCCACCACGACCTGGGTGCTGCGGTCGATCTCCACATTGAGCAGGTCGCCCACGCCCTTGGACTCGAACACGGTCATGCGGCGCGTCTCGGGGATCAGCCAGACCTCGAACCAGCCTGCCTGGCGGTCCACCTCGGACACCGTGAGGCTGGCGCCGTTGATGGCGATGTAGCCCTTGGCGAACACGTAGTGGCGAAAGCCCTCGGGAATGCCGAAGCGGATGCGGTGGTTGGTGTCGCTGGAGGCCACTTCCAGCACGGGCGAGGTGAAGTCCACATGGCCCGACAGCGGATGGCCGCCGATCTCGGCGCCATCCTTTGCCGCGCGCTCCACATTGACGCGCCCGCCCACGGCATAGCCGCCCAGCGTGGTGATGTTCAGGCTTTGCAGCATCACATCGAACGTGGCGCGCGTGGGCGAGAGGATCTCCGTCACCGTCAGGCACACGCCGTCGGTGGAGACGCTGGCGCCGATGGCCAGGTCCTGGCAGAAGCCTTCGGGAAAGTCGAGGGTGAAGGTGCGCAGGCCGTTCTGGTCGCGCAGCGCGGCAATGCTTGCCACGGCCTGGATGATGCCGGTGAACACGATGTGGGGTTCCTTGGAGCCGCCCGGGCGGCGGCGAAGCGGGTATTTTGCATCGCGGCGCTGCGCTGCGGGGGCGCAGGCCGGCGTGTCCCTGCGGGCATCAGGCCGGTGCCGCTGCCTCTTCCCACCAGCCGCTGAGCAGGGCTGGGGGCCGCTGCGCCGCATGCACCCAGGCACAGGACGGCCAGGCATCCTGCTGCACGTTCATGCCCGCATAGATGCCGTAGCCGGGGCCGGCCGCGATCTCGCCTTCGGCATGCAGGGTCTCGCCCGCGCGGATGCTGCAGGCCGCACGGATGTCGCCCAGCGCGCGCATGCCCCAGTCCACCTCGATGTGGCTGCCGCCTTCCACGTCGGCGCCAGCGTACAGGCCGTGGCCCAGCTCGATCAGGCCGCTGGCGCGGATGCTGCCGCCCGCGCGCAGGCCCTTGCCGCAGCGGATGGCGCCCTGCACCTCGATGTCCTGGCCGGCCTGTGCTCCTCCGCCCAGGCGCAGGTCGGCGCCGCAGCGCAGCTCCCAGCCGGCGCGCACGTCCTCGGCGCGCAGTTCCTCGTGCACGTCCACGCTCCAGGCGGCCTTGACCAGGCCCCCTGCCTGCAGTGGGCCGCTGCAGAAGATGGCGCCGCCACTGTGCAGGTCCTGGCCGGCCTCGATGCGGCCGGCGTGGATGCCGGCGCCGGCCTGCAGCGTGCGGCCCACGGCCAGCAGGCCGGGCACGCGCAGCTCGCCATGCACGACGACGCTGCCCGAGAACACCAGGGCATCGGCCTCCAGGTGATCGACCTCCAGCACGGCATCGGTGGGGCCGAACTGGTTCATGAGCCAGCGCGCATCCTCGACGCGGCCATCGCCCACCAGGGCATCGAGCACGCGCTGGTAGTCGTTGCCGTCATGGCGGTTGCGCACGAACCAGCGAAAGCCCGCCGCGCAGGGGCTTTTGGCACGCAGAAAGTTTTGGGAGAGTTCCATGTCCATCATCGGCTCCGGGGTCAAGGCGGCTGCGCCATGCGGCGGCGCGGCCGAAAAGGCGTGCAGGCCAGGGAGATGCGGGGCGTGGGCCGACAGCTCCTGGCATGCGCTTCGCATGCGGGATTCGCTGCGGGGGCCGTGCGGGAAGCTGGGGGTGGACCTCAGGCTTTCCGCACGGCGGCGGAAAGCAGGGCCGTGAAGCCGCACAGGCTGATGAAGGCCGTGGGCACGCCGTGCACGCGCTGCGGCCGCTGCGCGCGCAAGGCGGTGCAGCGGGTCGGGGCGTGGCGGAAAAGGCGTGTAGGGGCCATGGACAGGGGCAGGAGCAGCCGCGATTATGCCGCGAGGCCATTTGCGCACGGGGGCATGGGGCCGTGTACAGGACGGGGCTTCGTTGCTTTGGGTAACATCACGGACCCTGCGGGCGCCCGGTGGAGGACCATCGGCGCCCGGTTGCCCTGCTGCGCGGCGATCGGCCCGGCAGGGTCCTCTCGCCAAGAGAAGCCCATGAATTCCAAGACTCCCCCCTCGTTCCTGAGCCGCATCGCCATCGCGATCGGCAGTTTCTTCGCCATCCTCGGCAACGGCCGCCTGGCCGCCGATGTGTCCCGCCTGCGCGGCGGCGAGCCGCTGGCCGCCGACGTGCCGCCGCCCGCACCCAAGGAGGTGCGCGTGGAGGTGCCCGTGGACCGGATCGTCGAGGTCCGCGTCGAGGTGCCTGTCGAAAAGGTGGTCGAGAAAGTGGTTGAAAAGCGTGTCGAGGTGCCGGTCGAGAAGATCGTCGAAAAGACCATCGTGGAGCCGGCCGCACCCGCTGGCACCGCCGCCCTGCAACTGCTGGGCCTGCTGCAGCGCGAGGCGCGCTTCGTGGACTTCGTGCAGGAAGACGTGGCCGGCTACGCCGACGCCGAGATCGGCGCCGCCGCGCGCGTGGTGCACGAAGGCTGCCGCAAGGTGCTGCGCGAGCATTTCAGCATCGCCCCCGTGCGTGCCGAGGCCGAAGGCAGCCGCGTCACGCTGGCCGCAGGCTTTGATGCCGCCGCTGTGCGCCTGACGGGCAACGTGGTCGGCCAGGCACCCTTCACGGGCACGCTGGGCCACCGCGGCTGGCGCGTGGACGATGTGCGCCTGCCCCAGCTCACCGATCAAAAGGCCGCCGCCATCGTGGCCCAGGCCGAGGTGGAGCTGTGAGCATGGACCAGTCCCGTCAATCCTCCCAGGCGCGCTACAGCATCGGCATCGACCTGGGCACCACGCATTGCGCGCTCTCCTATGTGGACCGCCAGGCCAGCGATGGCGAGAAGGTGGAGCAGGGCGTGCTGGACATTCCCCAGCTCACCGGCCCCTCCAGCGTGGAGGCGCGCCCGCTGCTGCCGTCCTTCCTTTACCTGCCGCATGAAAGCGAGCTGACTGCGGCCGACATGGCCCTGCCCTGGGGCGCCAGCCAGGACTTCGTGGTGGGCGAGTTCGCGCGATCGCGCGGCGCGGCCACGCCGATCCGGCTGGTGTCCAGCGCCAAGAGCTGGCTGTGCCATCCGGGCGTGGACCGCCGCTCGCCCCTGCTGCCGGCCGATGCGCCCGAAGAGGTGCACCGCGTCTCGCCCCTGACCGCCTCCATCCGCTACCTGTCGCACCTGCGCTGGGCCTGGGAGCAGGCCCATCCCGAGGCGCCGTTCGACGCCCAGGACGTGACGGTGACCATTCCCGCCTCGTTCGACCCGGCCGCGCGCGAGCTGACGGCCGAGGCCTGCCGCGCCGCGGGCTTCCAGAAGCTCACGCTGCTGGAGGAACCCCAGGCTGCGCTGTACAGCTGGATCCAGGCCAGCGGCGGCCAGTGGCGCAAGCAGGTGCAAAGCGGCGAGATCATCCTCGTCGTGGACGTGGGCGGCGGCACCACCGACCTGTCGCTGATCGCCGTGCTGGAAAAGGACGGCGGCCTGGAGCTGCAGCGCGTGGCCGTGGGCGAGCACATCCTGCTGGGCGGCGACAACATGGACCTGGCCCTGGCCTATGGCGTGGCGCGCAAGCTGGCCCAGGAGGGCAAGCAGCTCGACGCCTGGCAGACCCGCGCCCTGGCCCATGGCTGCCGCCAGGCCAAGGAGCAACTGCTGGCCGACGCCACGCTGCAGTCCGTGCCCGTGGTCGTGCCCAGCCGGGGCAGCAAGCTCATCGGCGGCAGCATCCGCACCGAGGTCACGCGTGACGAAGTGCTGCAGATGCTGGTGGAAGGCTTCTTCCCGCGCGCCGCCGTCTCCGACAAGCCCCAGACCCGCGCGCGCGCCGCGCTGACCCAGCTGGGCCTGCCCTATGCGCAGGACGCGGCCGTCACGCGCCACCTGGCGGCCTTCCTCTCGCGCCAGGCCGGCGCCACCGAGCAGATCGAAGGCCTCAAGGGCACGCAGCCCGAGGGCGCGTCCTTCCTGCATCCCTCGGCCATCCTGTTCAATGGCGGCGTGCTCAAGGCGCCGCAGATCGAGCAGCGCATCCTGGAAGTCGTCAACGGCTGGCTGGCCGGCGAGGGCGCGCAACCCGCGCGCCTGCTGGACGGCGCCAACCTGGACCTGGCCGTGGCGCGCGGCGCCGCCTACTTCGGCCATGTGGCGGCTGCGGGCCGTGGCGTGCGCATCCGTGGCGGCACGGCGCAGAGCTATTACGTGGGCGTGGAAAGCAACATGCCCGCCATCCCCGGCATGGAGCCGCCCATCTCGGCCCTGTGCCTGGCGCCCTTCGGCATGGAAGAGGGCACCGAGGTGGCGCTGGACACCCAGGAATTCGGCCTGGTCGTGGGCGAGCCCGTGCGCCTGCGCTTCTTCGGCTCCTCCGTGCGCCGCGCCGACCAGGTCGGCACCGTGCTGGACTTCTGGGGCCCAGAGGAACTGGTCGAGCTGCAGGAAATCGAGGCCCACCTGCCCGCCGAAGGCCGTGCGCCCGGCGAGATCGTGCCCGTCACCCTGCATGCACGCGTGACCGACATCGGCACGCTGGAACTCAACGCCGTGCCCGTGGGTGGCGAAGAACGCTGGAAGGTGGAGTTCGACGTGCGGGCCGATGTAGCGTAGCCCGCCCCGGCGGCAGGCCCGGTCCGGGCCGCGCACCGTGCCATGTATTGACTGCCGATATGCCTGATACCGCCGCCTCCGAATCTTCCGCCCCCGCTCCCGTGTCCGGTGCAGCCCACATCGTGGGCATCGACCTGGGCACCAGCCACACCGTGGTGGCGCATGTGCCCGTGGGCGGCACGGCGGCCGACATCGCCTTGCTGCCCGTGGCGCAGCGCGTCTCGGCCAGCGAGGTCGCGGCCCAGGTGCTGCTGCCCTCGGCGCGCTACCAGGCGGCGCCCGGCGAACTGGGCGATGCCTGGCAGCAGCCCTGGACGGCACTGGGCGCCGATGCGCAAGCGCCCGCCGTCAACGGCCGCTGGGCGCGTGACCTGGGCGCGGCCGTGCCGTCGCGCCTGGTGGCCAGTGCCAAGAGCTGGTTGTCGCATGCGGGCGTGGACCGCACGGCGGCCATCCTGCCCTGGGGCGCGCCCGAAGAGGTGGCCCGGCTGTCTCCGCTGCAGGCCTCGGCCAGCTACCTGGACCATGTCCGGCAGGCCTGGGACCGCACGCACCCCGGCGCGCCGCTGCGGGACCAGCTGGTCGTGCTGACCGTGCCGGCCTCGTTCGACGAAGGCGCGCGCGCACTCACGCTGGAGGCCGCGCGGCTGGCCGGCTTGCCTGCGGTGCAATTGCTGGAGGAACCCAAGGCCGCCTTCCACGACTGGCTGGTGCTGCAGGGCGAGCACTTGGCGGCCGAGCTGGCGCATTGCCGCCTGGTGCTGGTGGTGGATGTGGGCGGCGGCACCACCGACCTGACCCTGATCCGCGTGCAGCCCGCTGAAGCTGGAGGCCTGCCCGTGCTGACACGCACGGCCGTGGGCGAGCACCTGATGCTGGGCGGCGACAACATGGACCTGGCGCTGGCCCATCGGCTGGAGCCGCAGTTCGCCCCGCCCGGCGAGCGCCTGCCCGCCGCACGCTTCGCCCAACTCGTGCAGCGCTGCCGCATGGCCAAGGAACAGTTGCTGGCCAGCGAGGCGCCCGAGTCCGTGGCCGTGACCCTGCTGGGCGGCGGATCGAAGCTGCTGGCGCAGACGCGCACGGCCACGCTGCGCCGCGACGAGGTGCGCGAGGCCGTGGTCGAAGGCTTCATGCCGCTGGCCGGCCTGCAGGATCTGCCCACCCGGCGCCAGGGCGCTTTGCGCGGCCTGGGGCTCCCATATCCTGCCGATGCGGCGATCACGCGGCACCTGGCGCAGTTCCTCGCGCAGCACGCGGCTGGGGAGTTGCCCGATGCCGTCTTGCTCAATGGCGGCGTCTTCCACGCCCATGCGCTGGCCCAGCGGCTGGTGGCGCAACTGCAGGCCTGGCGCGGCCAGCCGCTGCGCCTGCTGCACAACCCGCATCCCGACTGGGCCGTGGCACGCGGCGCAGCGGCGCATGGCCTGGCCATGCATGCCCAGAGCCGTCCGTCTGAGGATCTGCCGGAATCGGAAGATGCCCGGACTGTGCCCGCCCCGGTACCGCGCATCGGCGGCGGCTCGCCGCGCAGCTACTGGCTGGTCCTGCCCGAGAAGGCAGGTGCCGCACCACAGGGCATCTGCCTGCTGCCGCGCGGCACGGAAGAGGGCGTGCGCATCGTGCTCTCCGGCCGGCGCTTTGCGCTGCGCCTGGGCCAGGCCGTGCGCTTTTCCCTGGTGGCCAACAGCCTGGCGGCGGCGCCTGCGCAGGCCGGCCGCATCGCGGCGCTCGACGGCGAGGGCTGGGTCGAGCTGCCCGCCCTGTCCACCGTGCTGCCTGCGCCCGAGGGCCGGGACAAGGCCCAGGTCGAAGTGCAACTGCAGGCCTGCATGACCGAGGTCGGCACGCTGGAAGTGCGCTGCGTGGCCGTCGACGATGCGCAGCGCCAGTGGCTGCTGCCGTTCAGCGTGCGTGGTGCGCTGGCCGCAGATGCGCAGGACACCGGCGATCGTTCTGCCCGGCAGGGCCGGCTGGCCGACGCCGTGGCCCTGATCGAGCGCATCTTCGGCAGCCAGGCGCAGGAGGTGACGGCCAAGGAGGTCCGCCAGCTGCGCCAGTCGCTGGAGCGACGGCTGGGCCCGCGCGAGGACTGGGACCTGCCGCTGCTGCGCGCACTGTTCGACGCCTTGCTGGCCCGCGCCAGGCGCCGCCGCCGCACGGCCGAGCACGAGCGCGTCTGGCTGAACCTGGCAGGCTGGTGCCTGCGCCCCGGTGTGGGCGCCGAGCTGGACGGCTGGCGCATGCAGCAGGTCTGGCAACTGCATGGCCAGGGCCTGGGCCATGGCGGCGAGGCGGCCAACCGCACCGAATGGTGGGTGTTCTGGCGCCGCGTGGCCGCGGGCCTGGACGAGGCCCGGCAGATGGAGCTGCTGGAAGAGGTTGCAGGCCACATGCAAAAGGCGGTGCAGCAGTCCACGCAGCGCAGCCAGGGGAAAGCCGCCCATGGCAGCTACGACGACATGCTGCGCCTGCTCGCCGCCATGGAGGCCGTGCCCTGGCAGTACCGCCAGGAAATGGGCCAGTGGATGCTGCAGCGGCTGAAGCACCCTGGTGAATCCGTGCAGACCTGGTGGGCCATAGGCCGCCTGGCCGCGCGCATGCCGCTGGCCGCCAACGCCCACCGCGTGATGCCGCCCGAGGCTGCGCAGGAGTTCCTGGACGCCACCCTGGCCCAGGACTGGCGCCGCAATGAAACCGCCATGTTCGCCGCCGTGCAGATGGCCCGCATGACGGGCGACCGTGCGCTGGACCTGTCCGATGCCCAGCGCGCCCTGGTGCTGGAGCGGTTGCGCGGCGCCGGTGCACCGCAGCGCTGGATCGACCTGGTGGAACAGGTCCAGCAGATGGACGCCCAGGATGCGAAGCGCAGCTTTGGGGATAGCCTGCCGCCTGGGCTGGTGCTGGTGGGGTGAGGGCTGTTGCCCCAAGAAGAAGGCCCCGCAGTGCGGGGCCTTCTTCTTGGGGAGGCACTGCAGCAAGTGCAGTGCGCTGTGCTTACTGCGAGTTCCAGACGTAGTAGGCGACACCTTCGTACTTAAAAACGGGATAGCTGGCGATCACGAAATCACGTTCGGCCGCGTTGACGGTGTAGAAATGCGCGCCTGTCTGCAGGTTGAAGAAGCGGAACATGGGCACGGTGCCATTGCCGGCAGCCGTCTGTGCGTACCAGGACGTGCCTTCGCTCTTGAAGCTGGGGTAGGTTGCGAGCACGTAGTCACGTTCAGGCTGGCTGATGGTGAAGAAGTGTGCGCCGGAGGCCGTGTTGAAGAAACGGAAGACCGGGTCCAGGCCCTGCTGCGGCTGGGTGGACGCATAGAAGGCCACGTTTTCGTACTGGAAGGCCGGGTAGGTGGCCACCACATAGTCGCGCTCGGAGGCGCTGGCCGTATAGAAGTGAGCGCCGGTCTGGCGGTTGAAGAAGCGGTAGATGGCGGTGCGTGCCTGCCCTGTACCGGTCTCTCCCGTGCCCGTGCCAGCATCTGCCGCGAGCCATTTCTGGATACTGGGGAAGAGCAGGTCAAAGCGTCCATAGATCGAGTTGCCGCCCGTGCGCGAGCAGGTCTGGTCATCGCCTCCATAGAGTGTGCCGACCAGCAGGCCATTCAGGAACAGGCCAGAGCCGCTGCTGCCCGGCTGTGTCAGCCCCTGGTCCCAATTCACGCTGAGGTAGCCGCCATCGCGGTACCGGCAGGTCATGGTGGCATCGCTGGAGGGTTCGCAGGCCAAGGAGCGGTCATAGGTGCCGAAGCTGATCTTCTGCAGGTCGCCACGCGGGTGGTGTATGCCCACCACCTTGGCGCCACTGGTCAGGGCCTGGGTGGACCAGCCGGCAAAGACGGCGCCTGCAGGGGCGGCTTCGTTGAGCCGCAGCAAGCTGCCGTCATAGGTGGCTGTGGCGTACAGCAGGGTGGCGCCGTTGCGCAGCGTGCGCGAGGCCGACGACAGCGTGCGGCTGTTGCACGAGGGCGTGCGGTAGAACCACGAAGTCTCCAGCGTGGAGGCCACGGTCTGGGTGCTGATGCAATGGTTGGCCGTGATGAAGTAGGGCGTGCCGGAGCCTGCCTTGTCGTTGATCAGCGTGCCCGAGCACACATAGCCCTGGCCGTTCTGGACATAGAACATGCGCGCCACGGCGTTGCGCTGCGCGCTGTAGGCGTCATAGCAGGTGGAGTCCAGGTGGCATGACAGGGACTCGTTGAGCTGGGCCGAGAACACGTTCTCGCCCTCCAGCGGCAGCGACAGGTTCTCGTACACGTGCATGACCCGCGGAATGGCCAGTCGCAGCGCATCGGCGGGCGTGCCGGGCGGCAGGTCGATCTCCAGGGTGACCTCGTCACCGCCGCTGTCGGGCGTCCACCAGGTGCGGCCATCGGCGCTGGCATCGCCTGCGTCCTTGTTGGCCTGCAGCAGTTGGAGCACGCGCTGGCCCGAAATTTCATAGGCACCGGCGCGGTCGCCCTGCGCATAGATGCGCAGCAGGGCGCTGCCGGGCAACTGCTCGATTTCCACGCCCAGGCGAATGCCGTAGGCACCTTCGGAGCGCACGCTGACTGCGGCAATCAGCCCGCCGTCGGCCGAGGTCTGCCATTGCAGCTGCCCGCCCAGGGCCTGGGTGGTGGCGGTCTGGCTGCTGGGGCGCTGTGCGCCCACCTGCATGGCGCCGCCCACCGCGGCCGAGGCGGCTCGCACATCCTTCCAGGTGCCCAGTTCCACGCGCAGCGGCGTGGGGGTGACGGCTGCGGGGGAAGACATGCTGCGTGAAGCCAGGAACTCCCGAGGCGTATCCTGCGGCTGGACGCGCGAGTCCACGCTCATGCGAGGGATGAACTGAGGCGCATCTGTGGCGCCTTCCTGTCCCCATGCCAGCCCCAGGCTGCCTGCCAGGGCGAGCGCCAGCGCGACGCTGCGCAAACCCCTGCGCGCAGTGGTGTCGAAAAGATCGGTCATGGGCTCCCTCTCAACGGATTGGTGGATATTGCGAAACCCGGGCATTTTAGGTGTTGTGTGCGTGACAGCCCGGTGACGGCACCGCCGTCCTGCGCTTCCTAGAATGGTCGCTGCGCTGCAGCGGCAGCCGGGTGCGGACACTGCCAGGGCCGTGCCTGCCCCACACATCTGCCCCCTGTCATCTACCAAGGATCTGATCCAGCATGAGCCATTCCTACTCCGACACCCAACTCCTGATCGACGGCCAATGGCAGGACGCCGCCAGCGGCAGGAAGATTCCCGTGCGCAACCCGGCCAGCGGCGAAGTCATCGGCCATGTGGCCCATGCCGACGTGGCCGACCTGGACCGTGCGCTGGCCGCAGCGCAGCGCGGTTTCGAGGTCTGGCGCAATGTCTCGGCCCATGAGCGCGGCGCCGCCATGCGCCGTGCCGCCGCCCTGCTCAAGGAGCGCGCCGACGAGATCGCCGCGCTCTTGACGCAGGAGCAGGGCAAGCCCGTGGCCGAGGCCAAGGGCGAAATCCTGGCCGGCGTGGGCATCATCGAATGGTTCGCCGACGAGGCGCTGCGCGTGTACGGCCGCATCGTGCCCTCGCGCCGCCCCGAGGTGCAGCAGCTGGTGATCAAGGAGCCCGTGGGCCCCGTGGCCGCCTTCACGCCCTGGAACTTCCCCGTCAACCAGATCGTGCGCAAGATCGGCGCGGCGCTGGCCACGGGCTGCTCCTTCCTGTGCAAGGCGCCCGAGGAAACGCCGGCTGCGCCCGCAGCCCTGTTCAAGTGCTTTGTCGATGCCGGCGTGCCGGCCGGCGTGGTGGGCCTGGTGTTCGGTGATCCGGCCCAGATTTCCTCCTACCTGATTGCCCATCCCGTGATCCGCAAGGTCACGTTCACCGGCTCCACCGCAGTGGGCAAGCAGCTGGCGGCGCTGGCCGGCCAGCACATGAAGCGCTCGACCATGGAGCTGGGCGGCCACGCGCCGGTCATCGTGGCCGAGGATGCCGACGTGGCCCTGGCCGTGAAGGCCGCAGGCGCGTCCAAGTTCCGCAACGCGGGCCAGGTCTGCATCTCGCCCACGCGCTTTCTGGTGCACAACAGCGTGCGCGAGGAATTCACGCGCGCCATGGTCGCGCATGCCGAAGGCCTCAAGGTCGGCGATGGCCTGGCACAGGGCACGCAGATGGGCCCGCTGGCCAATCCGCGCCGCGTCACGGCGCTGTCCCATCTGATCGAGGATGCGCAAAAGCAGGGCGCCAAGCTGCTCACGGGCGGTGCCTCGCTGGGCGGCGCGGGCAACTTCTTCGCTCCCACGGTGCTGGGCGACGTGCCGCTGAGCGCCGAGATCTTCAACCAGGAGCCCTTCGGCCCCGTGGCCGCCATCCGCGGCTTTGACGATCTGGGCGAGGCCATTGCCGAGGCCAACCGCCTGTCCTACGGCCTGGCGGCCTATGCGTTCACGCGCTCCATCAAGACGGCACACCAGCTGGCCCAGCAGGTCGAGACCGGCATGCTGTGGATCAACCAGCCGGCCGTGGCCTCGGCCGAGATGCCGTTCGGCGGCGTCAAGGATTCGGGCTATGGCTCCGAGGGCGGCCCCGAGGCGCTGGAGGCCTATCTGGTCGCCAAGGCCGTGTCGATCGCGGCGGTGTAAGACAGGCATCTGCCCCATGGACAAGGCTGTCCCACTCGCGTGGGACGGCCTTTGTTTTCATGGGGCGGCAACGCCCGACGTGGCGACCCCTGGTATGCGGTAGACGACGAGCACGTACTTTGAAAGGCTCTGGCGCTCAACCTCCACGCCACCCAGCCCCTGGGCAATGCGCCGGCTGGCGGTATTGGGCTCGGCCACCGGATAGCGCAAGGACTGTGGCGCAAAGGTCGCTCGGGCCCATGCTGCCAGCGCGGCCACGGCTTCGCGGCCATAGCCCTGGCCATGCACGTCCTCGCGTATCCAGATGCCGAGTTCGGGCTCGGCGTCGCGCGCGCGGTGCAGGCCCAGCAGGCCGGTGAATCGGCCTGACGTGCGCTCGCGCAGCGTGAAGTTGAAGTCCGTGCCGGCTGCGATCTCCCGCAGCCATCCGCGCCAGACCGCCTCGAACTCGGCAGGCGTCGACGCCGGCTCGAAGGACAGGTAGCGCGTCAGCGTGGGCGTGATGCAGGCAAAGGCCTCATCGGCATCGGCGGCAGTGAAGGGGCGCAGCGCCAGGCGCTGTGAGGTGATGGTGGTGTCGCTCCACGACATGGATGCTTTCCTTGCAACAGGGGGACAGAGAGCGTGGGGCGCTGCCGGCCTGGGCAGGCCATTCTGGCATGGGTCCGTGCTTCAGCCGGCGTTGCGGAAGAAGGCTTCATGCTGCGCGATCTCATGCGCGGCATGGCGCAGCTGGCGGGCCTGATCGGGATGGCGTTCGGCCACGCGCTGCGCCAGCGCGCGCAAAAGCGGCGGGCACGGGCCGGGCGCCTGCTGCAGCCGCTGCAGGCGCAGCAGCGCGGCGCGCACGGCGCGGGCGGTGCCGTCGCCCAGGGCCGCTTCCCCGGACAGCTGATGCAGCGCCTGGATGGCGCGGCCCACATGCAGGGCGGCCAGGCCGCACTCCGCTGCCTGCGCACCCAGCTGCCCTCCGGCCTGCTCCGACATGCGCACCAGGCGCAGCAGCCGGTGGTACAGGCGGGCGCGCCAAATGCGGCCATCGCGCGCATGGCCGGGCGTGGCGGCCATGTCCTGCAGCTCGTGGACCATCATGGAGCGCAGGCTTTGCAGCCGGCCCTGCAGCGTGACCGGCAGGATGAAGCGGTAGGCCGCCCAGCCGGCCAGCGGCCCGGACACCACGGCCAGCCCCAGGGCCAGCGCATGGCCGAAGCTGGCCGTCTGCGGGTAGTGGGGCTGCAGCAGGAGCAGCAGCACCATGTTGCAGTCATAGCCCGAGAGCGCGGTGCGCTGGTGCGAGAACAGCAGTGCGCCCACGTAGACAAAGGGCAGCATCAGCCACACCAGGCCCGCCTGGCTGCCGGCGAACGGCCAGACCAGCCACTGACAGGCCAAGGCCACCAGCACGCCCATGGCCTGCCCCAGGGTCACATGGCGCATGGTGGCCGAAGGGTTCTCGAAGCCCGAGAACACGGTCAGCATGATGGACATGCCCAGCAGCATGTAGGCACCGCCGCTCCAGCCCGTCACCACCCACAGCAGGCCCACGATGGCGATGGCCGCGCTGGCACGCAGCATGGCGCGGCGCGCGCCCAGCCAGTCGCTGTGCAGCACCACGGGCCATTGGCGGGCGCGGTGGCCGGGCGGCAGGGCCACGTCATGGGTGGCGGCCAGGTGGGCCTGCAGGGCAAAGCCCATCGGGGCCAGCATGTCGGCTGCGCCGGGCCAGGCCACAGCGGCCTCGCGTGCGCGTACCAGGGCCGCCGCGGCCTCGTGCAATTGCACGCGGGTCTCCAGCGCCACGGCGGCTTCGCGCAGCGCCTGCGCGGCGGCCAGGGCCTGCGCCTCGCCAAAGGCAGCGGGCGGCTCCTGCGATGGTGCATCGCGCAGCCACAGCAGGGCCGAGATCTGGGCATTCATGAGCCGGCGCAGCGCGTGCACGGCCTCGCGCGAGCGCTGCGAACCGGCGGCGTGCGGGTCCAGCCCCTCCTCGATCACCGCCATGGCCAGCAGGCGGGCGGCGATCTCCTGCGAGCCCAGGGACGCACGGCCGCGCGCCTGCAGGCTGCCGGCCAGATCGCGCAGCAATTGCGCGAACAGCTGGCGCACCTCGGCATTGCCGGGAATGCCGCTGCCCTTGGGCGTGAACAGCCAGCCCACGAGCAGGGCTGCGAACACGCCGGTCAGCGCCGTGAACAGCCGGTCCCAGCCCAGGGCGAAGACCTGGTCGGGGTGGGCAAAGTCCAGCAGCGCGACCATGGCCGCCGAATAGCCGGACAGCATGGTGCCGTAGGCCACGAAGCTGCGCTGCAGATTGCCCACGCCCGCGCACAGGCCCAGCCACACGGCCAGGCCCAGCACCAGCCACAGCAGGTTTCCCTGGGCCAGCAGCACCAGGCCCACGCCCACGGCCGTGCCGGCCACGGTGCCTGCGACCCGGAAAAAGCTTTTTTCGAGCAGTTGCCCGCGCAGCGGCTGGGATGCGGCCCAGGTGGCCATGGCAGCCCACTGCGGATGCTCCAGCCCCAGCTGCCAGGCAGCCAGCAGAGCCAGGCAGGCTGCAAAGGCCGTGCGCAGATGCTGGCGCAGGCGCACGGGGTCGAAGCCCCAGCGGACAGAGGCCTGCAGCAGGCGGCCATAGGCATCGTGGAGGGCGCTCATGGCGCGCCTTCCGTGCGCAGCGCGGCCATGCGCGCCTGGATCTTGGCCATGCCGGCCAGCATGGCCTCGACCTCGGCATCGTCCAGGTCTTGCAGCATGGCCAGCTCGGCCTGCAGCATGGTGGCGCGCACGCGGTCCACGGCGCCGTTGCCTTCATCGGTCAGGAAGATGCGCTTGCTGCGCCGGTCGCCGGGGTCGGCGCGGCGTTCCACCCAGCCGTGGCCTTCCAGAATATCGAGCAGGCGCACCAGGCTGGAGCCGTCCAGCCCCACGCGCTCGGCCAGTTCCTTTTGCGTGACGCCGTCGCCCCAGGCGCGCAGGTGGATCAGCGGTGCCCAGGTGGCATCGGTCAGGCCGTCGGCCAGCAGTTGCTCCTCGACCTGGCGGCGCCACTGGCGTACCAGGGTGACCATAAGAAAGCCGAGACGGGCGCGGGGAGGGGCAGAGGCAAAGGACATGCCTCGATTATCTTTGCAATGCAATTAATTTGCATTGCAAATTAATTGTGTCTGCATTTGATTTAAGGGTATTCCCTTGTTCCGGGTGGGCGGTCGACGAGAAAGGCCCTGCAAGACGATGCTTTGCAGGGCCGGTCGATGGATGCGTACGGCTTCAGAGCAGGCCGGGCACCCAGCGGTTGAAGAGCAGGCCCGCCACCAGAAGCCATGCGAACAGCAAGGCGGCCAGCAGCAGGGGCTTCGTGCCTGCGGCACGCACGGCGCGGACATGAGTGGTCAGGCCCAGGGCCGCCATGGCCACGGCCAGCAGGGCGTTGTCCAGCTGCACGCCCACCTGCACCACGGCAGCAGGCAGCACACCCAGCGAGTTCACGCCGGCCATGGCGACGAAGCCCAGCGCGAACCAGGGAATGGTGATGCGGCGCGGCTGGCCGTCGCTCACCTGGCTGCTGCGGTTGCCGCGCGCCACGGCCATGGACAGCAGCAGCAGGAAGGGGGCCAGCATCATCACGCGCACCATCTTGGAGATCACGGCCACGTCGGCGGCTTCGGGGGCAATGGCTTCGCCGGCGGCCACGACCTGGGCCACCTCGTGCACGGTGGAGCCCACGTACAGGCCGTACTGCGCAGGCGACATGTCCAGCCAGCCGTGGGCAGCGTTCCAGTGGAACAGCGCGGGGTAGAGGAAGGTGCCCACGGTGCCGAAGACCACCACGGTGGCCACGGCCACGGCCACGTCTTCGGCGCGGCCCTTGATCACGGGTTCGGTGGCCAGCACGGCAGCGGCGCCGCAGATGGAGCTGCCCGCGCCGATCAGCACCGTGGTGCGCGCATCCAGCCCGAAGACGCGGCGGCCCAGCCACTGCGCCAGCAAGAAGGTGCTGCCCAGCACCAGGGCATCGACCACCACGCCGGCCATGCCCACATGGCCTATGTCCTGGAAGGTCAGCCGCAGGCCGTAGAGCACGATGCCCGCGCGCAGCAGGCGCTGCTTGGCCAGGCCCACGCCGGCATGGCAGCTGGGCGCCAGGCGCGGATAGACGGTGTTGCCGATGACCAGGCCGATGCAGATGGCCAGCGTCAGCGCGCTCAGGCCCGAGCCGGCCAGCAGCGGCTGGCGTGCGCCCCAGGTGGCGGCTGCGGCAATGGCGCCGGCCAGCAGCAGGCCGGGCGCAAGCTCGGTCAACTGGCGAAGCCAGCCAGGGTGGGAGGGGCGTGGGAGGGATGTGGTGTTCATGGTGCCTGCGCGCCGCGTCAGGAGCGCGGTGCATGGGAGGCACTTTAGATTTCTTGGCTATATTCGTATAACGAATAGTTTTTGTAGCACCAACCGGGGAAACAGGTTGATGCCTCGTCCAGACTGCACGCCATGCTGCACCTCACCCTGCGCCAACTTGAAATCTTCTGCGCCGTCGCCCAGGCGGGCTCCACCGTGGCCGCGGCCGACGCCGTGGCCTTGTCGCAGTCGGCCACCAGCGCCGCGCTGCAGCAGCTGGAGCAGGCCATGGGCGCCCAGCTGTTCGAGCGCGTGGGCCGGCGGCTGGCGCTCAACGACGCGGGGCGCGCCCTGCTGCCCGAGGCGCTGGCGCTGCTGGAGCAGGCCAGGGGCATAGAGCAGGCGTTTTCAGTGCGGGCCGCCAGCCTGCCCGTGCGTCTGCGCGTGGCAGCCAGCACCACCATAGGCACCTATGCGCTGCCGGCCGTGCTCGCGCACCTGGCGCGCAGCCATCCGCACCTGAGCGTGGACCTGCAGATCGCCAACACGCGCGAGGTGGGCCAGGCCGTGGAATCGCTGGACGTGGACCTGGGCCTGATCGAGGGTACCAGCCACTGGCCCGGGCTGGAGGTCGAGCCCTGGATGCGTGACGAACTCGTCATCGTGGCCGCAGCACAGGACCCGCTGGTGCAGGCCGCAGGCCAGCGCCCGCTGGGCGTGGCCGCCTTGCGCGGTGCGCGCTGGCTGCTGCGCGAGCCGGGCTCGGGCACGCGCGAGATGGTGGAGCATGCCTTGCTGCCGCATCTGCACCAGTTGCCGGCCGCCGCCACGCTGGGCAGTTCGGAGGCGATTGCGCGCTGCGTGGCCCAGGGCCTGGGCATCAGCTGCCTGTCGCGCGTGCTGGTGCAAGCCCTGGTCGCCTCGGGAGAGCTGGCCGTGCTGCCGACCACGCTGCCGCGCATGTGGCGGGATTTCTCGCTGGTGCAGCGGGCGGGCAAGCGCCGCTCGCCGGCGCTGGCGGCCTTTGTGCAGGCCTGCCGCCAACACGCCCAGGACTGAGGCGGGTTATTTGCCCAGCGGAATCGGCGTGCTGCGCGGCACGGGCACGGCGGTGACGCTGTTTTGCGGCGAGCCTTCGATCACGCGGTCCGAGTAGGTCATGTAGACCAGGGTGTTGCGCTGCGCATCGACCATGCGCACCACGCGCAGGCGCTTGAACAGCAGCGAGATGCGTTCGGTGAACACCTCGTCCTGCTGCTTGAGCGGCGCGGGGATCTGGATGGGGCCGGTCTGCACGCAGCTGATCGAGGCTTCGGCGCGGTCCTCGGCCAGGCCCAGGCCGCCCTTGATGCCGCCGGTCTTGGCGCGCGAGACGTAGCAGGTCACGCCCGCCACCTTGGGATCGTCATAGGCATCGACCACGATCTTGTGGTCCGGGCCTATGAACTTGAACACCGTGTCCACCGCGCCCACCTGCTCGGCGCGCGCACCGCAGGCGCCCAGCAGCAGCGTGGCCAGAGCGGCCGTGAGCAAGGCCCGGCCTCGCGGGAAATACTTCGCACTGGGTTCGATCATGGCATTGCGTATGAGAGTGGCGCGGCCCAACTCAGGGACACCGAGGAAGGGCCGCCCCGCCCCGAGGGTGTCGTCGGTGGCCCGTATGCCCCCCTCCCGCGAAGCGAGAGAGGGGGAAGGCGCAAAGCGCCTCAGGGGGTGTTTTCACCCGCCACATGGCGGCGCAGGTGTTCGAGGGCTTCCTCGACCTGATCCACCAGCACCAGGCACAGGTCGCCTGGGGTCAGCCGCGCCAGCGCATGGTCGATGGCGTTGAACTCACCCTGGATCTGGGTCACGTAGTCGGTGCGCGGTGCGCCTTGCAGGCCTTGCTGCAGCAGGGCCAGGACTTCACCGTCGGCGCGGCCGCGCTGGCAGGCATCCTGGTAGAGGATGACGTCGTCGAAGGCCTTGCCCAGGATCTGGGTCTGCTCGGTGATGTCCTGGTCGCGGCGGTCGCCCGCGCCGCTGATGACCACGCTGCGGCGCTGGGCCGGCATGGCGTCCACGGCCTGCACCAGGGCGCGGATGGCGTCTGGGTTGTGGCCGTAGTCGGCGATCAGTGTGGCACCACGGTAGTCCATGACGTTGAAGCGGCCCGGCGCGTTGTCGCTGTCGTTGACGAAGCCGGCCAGGCCACGGCGGATGGTCTGCCAGGGCATGCCCACGCCCCAGGCGGCGGCGATGGCGGCCATGACGTTCTCCACCTGGAAGCTGATGGTGCCGTTGCGCGTGATGGGGATCTCGCGCAGCGCAATGGTCTCGCGCCACGAGCTTTCGGCCGCGACGATGCTGTCGCCGTCCACGTAGACCACGCGGTTGCCCTGGGCACGGTGCGTGGCCATCACGGGGTGGTGGCGGTCGGCCGCGAAATAGATGACCTTGCCCGGCGAGGTGGAGGCCATGGCGGCGACCAGCGGATCGGCCGCATTGAGCACGGCATAGCCGTCGGTGGCCACGTTCTGCACGATGACGCGCTTGAGCACGGCCACGTCTTCCACCGTGGTGATGTAGTTCAGGCCCAGGTGGTCGCCCGCGCCCACGTTGGTGACCACGGCCACCTGGCAGCGGTCGAAGCCCAGGCCTTCGCGCAGGATGCCGCCGCGTGCGCATTCGAGTACGGCCGCATCGGTCTCGGGGTGGGCCAGGGCGTTGCGCGCGCTGCGCGGGCCCGAGCAGTCGCCGCTGTCGATCTGGCGGCCGTTGACGTAGACGCCGTCCGTGTTGGTCATGGCCGTGCGCCAGCCATGCGAGGTGAACAGGTGGGCGATCAGGCGCGTGGTCGTGGTCTTGCCATTGGTGCCGGTGACGGCCACCAGCGGGATGCGGCCGTCCTGGCCCGGCGCGAACAGCTCATCGACCATGGGCACGCCCACGTTGCGGGGCTTGCCGAAGGACGGCGCCAGGTGCATGCGCAGGCCCGGTGCGGCGTTGACTTCGACGATGCCGCCGTTTTGCTCTTCCAGCGGGCGCAGCATGGTCTCGCAGACCACGTCCACGCCGCAGATGTGCAGGCCGATGGTCTGGGCGGCCTCCACGGCGCGCGCGGCGATGTCGGGGTGCACGTCGTCCGTCACATCGGTGGCGCTGCCGCCGGTGGACAGGTTGGCGTTGTTGCGCAGCACCACGCGCTGGCCCTGGGCCGGCACGGATTCTGGCGTGAGGCCTTCGGTGGCGATGCGCGCGATGGCGATGTCGTCCAGGCGGATCTTGGTCAGCGCCGTGCCGTGGCCCGAGCCGCGGCGTGGGTCCTGGTTGACGATGTCCACCAGCTCGCGGATGGTGTGCTGGCCGTCGCCCAGCACCTGGGGCGGCTCGCGGCGCGCAGCGGCCACCAGCTGGCCGCCAACCACCAGCAGGCGGAAGTCATGGCCGGGCAGGAAGCGCTCGACCATGATGTCGTCGCCGAATTCCGAGGCGGTGGCGAAGGCGGCCTTGAGCTGCTCGTGCGTGGTGATGTTGACCACCACGCCCTTGCCCTGGTTGCCGTCCTGGGGCTTGACCACCACGGGCAGGCCCACTTCCTGGGCCACGAGCCAGGCTTCTTCCACATCCTTGACGGGGCGGCCCAGCGGCACGGGCACGCCGGCGGCGTGCAGCAGGCGCTTGGTCAGGTCCTTGTCCTGGGCGATGGACTCGGCCACGGCGCTGGTCTGGTCCAGCTCGGCGGCCTGGATGCGGCGCGCCTTGGAACCCCAGCCCAGCTGTACCAGCGAGCCCGAGGTCAGGCGGCGGATGGGAATGCCACGCGCCACGGCCGCATCGACGATGGAGCCGGTGGAGGGACCGATGCGCTCGTCCTCGTCGAGTTCGCGAAGCTGGGCCACCACCTTGTCGGCGTCGAAGGGCGTGTCGGCCAGGGCCGACTGCAGCAGCTCGCCGGCCTGTTCCATGGCCAGGCGGCCGACGGCCTCTTCGGTGTACTCCACCACCACCTGGTAGGTGCCGGTCTCCACGGTTTCATGCGTGCGGCTGAAGGTCACCGGGCAGCCGGCCTGGGCCTGCAGCGACAGGGCCGCGACTTCCAGCACCTGGGCCAGCGACAGGCGCTGGTCGGCGCCGTGCGGCTGCAGCGTGCCGATCTTGGGAAAGCGCGCGCGCAGCCGGTCCTCGAAGCCGGGCAGGGCCGAGTAGTCGCACTCGCCGGGCTCGCATTGCACGATGGCTTCGATGGCGGTGCTGCGGGTCCAGAGATTGGGGCCGCGCAGGGCTCGGATGCGGGTGATCTGCATAGTGTCTTCTTTCGGAGGGCAGGCCCGCGTCGCCGGGCCTGCCTGCATGTCATCGTGTGGTCGGGCTCAGGCGGCGGTGGCTGCGGCGGCCGGCGTGTAGTCGAAGGTCTTGATGCCGGCGACGATGAGGTCGGGGGCAATGTCCATGGACCACGCGGCGGCAATGGCGGCCAGCAGGGCCGGCGTGTCCGGGCGCAGGCCGCCGGGCAGGCTCAGTGCGTCCAGCGTGCCCAGCACGCGCTCGGCAGCGCCCGTGGCCAGGATCACCTGGTTGCCGCGCACGAAGACGGCGCGGCCTTCGCTCTCGGAACGGTGGGCCGCGACCACGGGGCTGTCTGCCTGCATCGAATAGAACAGCACCTCGCCGTCGCACAGGCGGGCCAGGTCGGCCACCTGCTCGATGTCGGCATTGAGGACGCCCGCGCCTTCGTCCAGCACCACGTCGATCTGGGTGCGCATCACGCGCGTCATCTGCGACTGCTCGTGCACGTCATGGTCGGGCAACTGCTCGAAGCCGTCCATGTCGGTGACCACGCCGACCAGGCAGCGGTCGTAGGCCAGGCCTTCCTCCAGGATGGAGCGGGCCGTGGTCTGGATGACGGCGGCCTGGGCCAGGCGGTTGGTCAGCAGGCGGTGGGCACCGGCCCAGTTGGCGGTGTTGGTCTTCTGGGTCTGGCGGTTGGACAGGAACATGCCCTCGCTGCTGGCCACGCCCGTGAGCTTGCCCGACAGCTGCAGCAGCCAGCCCACCAGGCGGGCCGTGAAACCGTTGTTGCGCGTGCCGGCAATGCCCACCAGGGGAATGCGGCCTGCGCCCGTGCCCTCTTCGGTGCGCGGGAACAGGTGGTCGGCGATGGCCATGCCCACGGGGCGCGGCGCGCCGCTGGTGGGCTTCAGGTGCATCAGCAGGCCGGGGCCGGCGTTGACTTCGAGGATGGCGCCGCCCTGCTCCTTCATGGGGCGCGAGACGTCCTGCAGGATCATGTCCATGCCCGCGATGTCCAGGCCCACGATCTTGGCGGCCAGCGTGGCCATGTAGGCCACTTCGGGATGGACCTCATCCGTGCAGTCGATGGCCATGTTGCCGTTGCGCTGCAACAGCACGCTGGTGCCCTGGGCGGGAATGGTGTCGGGCGTGACGTTCTGGCGCTTGAGCTCCAGCTTCACGGCCGGGGCTTCGAGGTTGATCCAGTCCAGCGGGTATTCCTGCTCGGGGCCGCGGCGCGGGTCCTGGTTGACCACGGCGACCAGCTCGCGCAGCGTGGACTTGCCGTTGCCGGCCACGCTCACGGTCTCGCCACGGCAGGCCGCCACGACCTTGCCGCCCACCACCAGGATGCGGTGCTCGGTGCCGTCGATGAAGCGCTCGACGATCACGTCCGAGCCTTCGGGCTGGGCCAGCGCGAAGGCGGCCTTGATGTCGGCCTCGTCGCGCAGGTCCAGCGTCACGCCACGCGCGTGGTTGCCGTCCGAGGGCTTGACGGTGACGGGAAAGCCGATGTCCTGCGCCACTTCCCAGGCTTCCTCGGGGCTGTGGACGATCTGGCCTTCGGGCACAGGCACGCCGCAGGCGGCCAGAAGGCGCTTGGTGAAGTCCTTGTCCTGGGCAATGCCTTCGGCAATGGCGCTGGTCTGGTCGCTCTCGGCGGTCCAGATGCGGCGCTGCGCGGCGCCATAGCCGAGCTGCACGAGGTTGCCGTCATTGAGTCGGATATGGGGAATGCGGCGCTCGCCTGCAGCATCGACGATGCAGCCCGTGCTCGGGCCCAGGTAGCGGTCGTTGATCTCGGTCTTGATGGCCTTGACGGCGGCCTTCAGGTCGAAGGGCTCGTCGTTGATGGCGGCCATGATCAGCCGGTGGCCGTAGGCCAGGGCCGTGCGCGCCACGGTTTCCTCGGGGCAGCGGAAGACCATGCGGTAGATGCCGCGCTGGGAAATCTCGCGCGTCTGGCCGAACTCGGCCGGCATGCCCGCCAGGTTCAGCAGCTCGATGATGATGTGCTCCAGCACATGGCCGCACCAGGTGCCGCCTTCCAGGCGCTGGATGAAGCCGCCGCGCTCGCCCACGCCGCAGTGGTGCTCGATCAGGTCGGGCAGCCAGGCCGTCAGGCGCTCGTTGAAACCGTCAAGCTTGTTCGAGGGATAGTCCTCCAGCTCACCAAGATCCAGCCAGACCTCCAGCACGGGACGGTAGGTCCAGACGCTGGGTCCACGCAGGTAGGTGGTGCGCAAGAGTTGGATGTCTTTGAATTTCGCCATGTCGATCAACGGGTAAGCGTGAGCGACGACCCGGGTACGGATCGCCGGAGAATGGGAGAGGATTGTGCGCTCAGAAAGCCCATGTGCAGTGCTGTCAGCCTAAACCAGGGTTGGCGCGTTGAGCAGGGTATGCCGTGCAAAGCGCGGGATATCCACCGGGGAGCTGCGGTTGCCCGCATGACACCAGGAGCCGCCAGGGGCGGGAAAAACAACTCAACATGCAAGAACACCATTCTGTGGACGTTTCGGCCTTCCTTGCCAGCCCCCGCGGGGCTGGGCTGCGAGCCAGGCTCGCTTCCAATGAAAACGTGCTGGCCCTCGTCCCGGTTGACCTGACCCTCGATATGCGCTTCGGCGAAGGCTGGGTTGTGCTGACCAACCAGCGCCTCCTCGCCTGTGATCCTGCAGATCAGCAGTGGAGTGAGTGGGCACTATCTGTTGACCAGAATCTGCGCACGCTGGACCACGGCGGCGTGGGCAACCTCGAACTGCACGGCCCTGCGGCGCGGCTGGCGCTGTGGCGCTTCACGCTGCGCCACCAGGCGGCCGTGCTGCGCCTGCTGCAGCAGTTCGACCATGAGCGCGAGCGCCTGGCACGCGGCGAGGACTTTGCCGAGCCCGAGGACGACGTGCCCCGCTGCCCGGCCTGCCAGGCCGAGCTGCCGCCCGAGGCCGACGAATGCCCGGCCTGCGCGCGCCAGCAGGGCCCGCAGACCTCCACCTGGGTGCTGCTGCGCCTGTGGCGCTTTGCCCATCCCTACCGGCACCAGCTGCTGCTGGGCTTTCTGCTGACCCTGGCCTCCACGGGAGCCACCCTGGTGGCGCCTTACCTGACGATTCCCATCGTGGACAAGATCCTGATCCCGTTCCAGAACGGGCAGCAGATCGACAGCAGCCTCGTGGTCTTCTACCTGAGCGGCCTGCTTGCGGCGGCGCTGGTGGCCTGGGGCCTGGGCTGGGCGCGCACCTTCGTGCTGGCCAAGGTCTCCGAGCGCATTGGCTCGGACTTGCGCACCACCACCTACAACCACCTGCTGACGCTGTCGCTGGACTACTACGGCAGCAAGCGCACGGGCGACCTGATGGCGCGCATCGGGGCGGAAACAGATCGCATCAATTTGTTTCTATCCTTGAATGCGCTGGATTTCGCCACCGACGTGCTGATGATCGTGATGACCTCGGTCATCCTGTTCTCCATCAATCCGTGGCTGGCCCTGGTCACCCTGGTGCCGCTGCCCTTCATCGCCTGGATGATCCATCTGGTGCGCGACCGCCTGCGCACGGGCTTCGAGAAGATCGACCGCGTCTGGTCCGAAGTGACCAATGTGCTGGCCGACACCATCCCCGGCATCCGCGTGGTCAAGGCCTTCGCCCAGGAAAAGCGCGAGGCCGACCGCTTCGCCCAGGCCAATCTGGTCAACCTGCAGGCCAACGACAAGGTCAACAAGACCTGGTCGCTGTTCACGCCCACGGTGACGCTGCTGACCGAGATCGGCCTGCTCGTGGTCTGGGGCTTCGGCATCTGGCTGGTGGCTGGCGGCCAGATCACGGTCGGTATCCTGACGGCCTTCATCGCCTACATCGGCCGCTTCTACAGCCGCCTGGACTCGATGAGCCGCATCGTCTCGGTCACGCAGAAGGCGGCGGCCGGCGCCAAGCGCATCTTCGACATCCTCGACCACGTGAGCAACGTGCCCGACCCGGTCAACCCGGTCAAGCTGCCGCGCGTGCAGGGCGCCATCACGCTGGACAACCTGACCTTCCGCTACGGCAGCCGCGCCGTGATCAAGAACCTGGATCTGCAGATTCGTCCGGGTGAAATGATCGGTCTGGTCGGCCACAGCGGCTCGGGCAAGAGCACCCTGGTCAACCTGATCAGCCGTTTCTATGACGTGAGCGAGGGCTCCATCCAGCTCGACGGCGTGGACATCCGCAGGCTCAAGGTGTCGGACTTCCGCAGCAACATCGGCCTGGTGCTGCAGGAGCCCTTCCTGTTCTTCGGCACCATTGCCGAGAACATCGCCTACGGCAAGCCCGATGCCACGCGCGAGGAAATCGTGGCGGCGGCCCGCGCTGCCCACGCCCATGAATTCATCCTGCGCCTGCCGCATGGCTACGACTCCCTGGTGGGCGAGCGCGGCCAGGGCCTGTCGGGCGGCGAGCGCCAGCGCATCTCCATTGCACGCGCACTGCTGATCGACCCGCGCATCCTGATCCTGGACGAGGCCACCTCGGCCGTGGACACCGAGACCGAGAAGGAAATCCAGAAGGCGCTGGACAACCTGGTGCAGGGCCGCACGACGATTGCCATTGCCCACCGCCTGTCCACGCTGCGCAAGGCCGACCGCCTCGTGGTCATGGACCGGGGCGAGATCGTGGAAGTGGGTCCGCACGACGAGCTGATGGAAAAGCAGGGCGCCTACTGGCGCCTGTACCAGGCCCAGGCGCGGCGCGCCGAAGAGGATGCCCAGGCCGCAGGCCTGACCCTGGCCGCAACCACCATCGAGGAATAAGCCATGTCCAACGCCCAACATTCCGCTGCCGGCGCCGATCTGAGCGGTGTGCGCATGGAGCGCAACGCCCATGGCCGCCTGGTACTGATCCTGGCCGACGGCACGCGCCACGAATCCGTGGTTCCCGTGCGCGCCTTTCCCATTGCCGCACCGCTGGAAGGCCTGTCCCTGGTCTCCGTCGATGGCAAGGAGGCGCTGTGGGTGGACCACATGGACCACCTGCCGGCGCAGGCCCGCACGCTGATCGAGGAAGACCTGGCCGTGCGCGAGTTCGTGCCCGTCATCCAGCGCATCCACAAGGTGTCCAGCTATTCCACGCCCAGCACCTGGGACCTGGAGACCGACCGGGGGCCCGTGCAGCTCGTGCTCAAGGCCGAGGAGGACATCCGGCGCCTGTCGGGCCGCACGCATCTGATGATCACCAGCCAGGACGGCGTGCAGTTCAGCGTGCCCGACAGCACGGCACTGGACCGCACCTCGCGCAAGCTGCTGGAGCGCTTCCTCTAGCGCCTGGTCGGGGTGAATAAGGGGTTTACCCTTGGTTTGAGGCGGGCCGAAGCGTCTTTCAAAAAAAGCGCTTCAGTTCTTTCAGCTTCTGTCGATGATGAGGCGACGGCGGGAAATTCCCGCCCACAGCACACATCCAGCAAGAGGGTCGAGCCATGCCAATTCCACCTGTTGACCGATCACCCATACCGTGGCGCCCACAAAGCGCCGATCTGTACTCCACCGGTGCGTCGGGCGCGGTGCCCGTGCGTCCTGTGAACGCCACCAACGCCGTCGAATCCACGGACCGCATCGGCGAGGGCCGGGTGGTGCGCGATCCTGAAAAGCCGTCCGTGGTGGACCAGGAAAACCGCGACTGGACGCTGGCCGAAGAGATCAAGCAGAAGGAAGAGGTCGAGGAGCCGCCCAAGGAGCCGATCTCCAAGCAGCTCATCGAGTTCATCCAGTCCATGTGGCGTGCCAGCGCCATGGCGGTGGAGCAGGCCCAGGAGGTCAGCAAGGCCGACGATGTGGCCCGCAACAAGATGCAGGTGCGTGACGAACCGTTGACCTATTCGGAACCCAAGGTCAAGCGTACCGGCGGTCTTTGAGTGTCAGGGGCGCGGCAAGAAGGCTCAGTCCTTTGAGCCTTCGCCTTCCTTCTTGTCCCTGGCAGCGGGTGCGGCTGCAGCATGCTCGGCTGCCGCACGCTCGGCGGCGGCCTTTGCCTCTTCGGCCTGCGCCTTGGCCTTTGCCTTGTCGCGTTCGGCGCGGTATTTGACGGCAAAGGCCTGCACTTCCGCATAGGAGACGTAGCCGTCCTTGTCGGTGTCGGCCTCGTCAAAGGCCGCCGACAGGCGCGGGAACAGCGCCACTTCGGCACGGCTGAGCTTGCCGTCCTTGTTGAAGTCCAGCATCTTGAATTCGCGCTGGGCCTTGATCTCCCCCTTGGTCAGCGGCGCCGGGCTGGCCGTTGCCTGCTCGGTGGCTGCGTTTTCTGCCGCCTGCGCGCGCGCGGCGGGCAGCATGAAGGCGCTGGTCAGCAGCACGACGACGGCGGCCTGCAGCAGCGGTGGCCGGCGCAGCAGGGCAGAGCGGTTCATGAGGGGAAAATGCATGGGCCTTATTTGGGCACGGAACCGGCATTTGCAAGCACGGCCGGCCCGCCCTTTGCAATTGTTTACTTCGGCGGATCGGCGTCCGGATTGGAGATGCCGCTGCTCACATGGCCTGCCGGCACGTGGCGCGCGGCCGAGTTGACGTGGCCGGTCTGGTCGTCGAAGAAGAAGTCCGGCTCGAACTCGCGCAGGAACGGGCCCTTTTCCAGGCCGCCGAGGAACATGGCCTCGTCCACCGCAATGCCCCATTCCAGCAGCGTGCGGATGGCGCGCTCGTGCGCCGGCGCGCTGCGCGCCGTCACCAGGGCCGTGCGAATGCGCATGGTCTGGGACGAGTCCGCCTGCTGCTGCAGCCGGTGAAGCGCCACCAGCAGCGGCTTGAACGGCCCTTCCGCCAGCGGCGTGGCAGCATGGGAGACCTCGTGGCGCAGAAAGGCCGGCAGCCCGCCTTGCTGGTAGACGCGTTCGGCCTCGTCGGAGAACAGCACGGCATCGCCGTCGAAGGCAATGCGCACCTCCTGCGGGTAGCGGTCGCCTGCGGGCGTGGAATCGACCATCACGCGCGCGGCAGGAAAGCCGATGGACAGCGCCCTGCGCACATCGACCTCGTTGGCCGAGAGAAACAGGTGGGCGCCCAGCGGCCGCAGGTAGGAAAACGGATCGCGCCCGCGCGTGAACACGCCGCGCTCTATGTGCATGTCGGCCGCCTTGGCCGAGGCGAAGACCCGCATGCCGCTGGCCGGGTCGTTGCGCGACAGCATCATCACCTCCACGCGCTGCACTTCGGGCGTATTGAAGGCCAGCAGCTTGCGCACCAGCGGGAAGGCGATGCCCGGGCGCGCGGGCTGGTGCACCAGGTCCAGCTGGCGGCGCATGTAGGCCTGCTCGTCACCGGCGTCGAACAGCCGGTTCTCCTCCTCGAAGTCGAACAGCGCCCGCGAGGAGATGGCGACGACCAGCTTGTCTTGCAGGGTCACGGACATGGCTTGGCGCTTTTCGCTATTTGACGAACTGGTTGAGCTGGATGATGGGCATGAGCACGGCCAGCACGATCAGGGCCACGACCATGCCCATGGCCACGATCAGCAGCGGCTCCAGGATGGTGGCCAGGTGCATGGCGCGGCGCTGCACCTCGGTGGACAGCTGGTTGGCCGCGCGCTGCAGCATCACGGGCAGCTGGCCGGTCTGCTCGCCCAGGCGGGCAAACATGGAGATCAGGCCCGGGAAGCGCTTTTTCTGCGCCAGGGCCGAGGCCAGCGGCGCGCCCTCGCGCACCAGGGCCAGCGCATCCATGGCATCGGCGCGCAGCGCGCGGTTGCCCAGCGTTTCGGCTGCGGCCTGCAAGGCCTTGAGAATGGGCACGCCTGCGCCCGCCAGCATGGCCAGCGTGCCGGCAAAGCGTGCCGCGTTGTAGTTGCGCGCCAGCCGGCCGATCAGCGGCAGGCGCAGCCACCAGGCGTCGAAGCGCTCGCGCAGCGCGGGGTTCTTCATGGACAGCCGGAATCCCACGGCGCCCAGCACCAGGGCGATCAGCGCGGCCCAGCCATAGCTGCGCACGAAGTCGCTGAGCGCCAGCATGGCCACGGTGAGCCAGGGCAGGGCGCGCTTGGTGCCGGCGAACACGCTGGCCACCTGGGGCACCAC